>NZ_CAMZMX010000008.1:0-136529 GCF_947311875.1 Pseudomonas sp. PARCl1 | reverse complement strand
TGATAATCTTTTTGACTATCAGTCCGTACTCACAAGCACCCACACGAATTGCTTGATTCTATTTGTTAAAGAGCGGTTGGTTAAGATTGCTTCGTCTCAACCGAGGCGCGCATTTTACGCTTTCCTCATTTGCTGTCAAGCGTTTATTTTGAAGTTTTTTGCGAGAAACTCGTTTAGCTTCAAACACTTGACACAACACAGTGGCTGGCAGTGCCTGCTACCGCGTTGGAATGGTGCGCATTATAGGGCGGCTTTTTTGTAGGTCAACCTTTAATTTCAATAATTTAGGTTTTCCGCAGAATCCCTGCAGCCGAGCAACAGCGTGCTCGGCCTGCACCCTGCCCTGCACGCTCGCCAGCGCTACAAAACTCTGCAGGGCATTGCCCACTACCCTGCTAATTGCGCACTATATTGCTCACCCCACCCCCTCCAAGGAATGCCGCCCTTAAATGAACACCCAGCCCCGCAGCCTGGCCGCCACCCTCTTCCCGATAGGCTTGCTGCTGATTGCCATGGCATCGATCCAGTCAGGCGCTTCCTTGGCCAAAAGCATGTTCCCCATCGTTGGCGCACAAGGCACCACCACCCTGCGGCTAATCTTCGCCAGCATCATCATGCTGCTGATACTGCGCCCCTGGCGGGTTCGCCTGACCGCCAAAACCCTGCGCAACGTCATCATCTATGGCATGGCCCTGGGCGGCATGAATTTCCTCTTTTATATGGCACTGCAAACGGTGCCCATCGGCATTGCCGTGGCCCTTGAGTTCACCGGTCCGCTAGCCGTGGCGCTGCTGTCCTCGCGTCGACCCACCGACTTTCTTTGGATCGCATTGGCCATTGTTGGCTTGCTGCTCTTGCTGCCGGCCGGCCATGGCGGGCAAGCACTTGACCCCGTGGGCGCAGCCTATGCCCTGGGGGCGGGTGTTTGCTGGGCACTGTATATCCTGTTCGGGCAACGCGCCGGCGCCGAGCACGGCATCCAGAGTGCCGCCCTGGGCGTTGTGGTAGCCGCCCTGTTCGTTGCACCTATCGGCATCGCCCATGCCGGCAGCGCACTGCTCACCCCGGCGCTGATTCCCGTAGCGCTCGCCGTTGCAGTGCTGTCCACCGCCCTGCCCTACAGCCTGGAGATGGTTGCCCTGACGCGCATTCCGGCGCGCACTTTCGGCACCCTCATGAGCATCGAGCCTGCATTCGGGGCGCTGTCGGGCCTTTTGTTCCTTGGCGAAGTTCTGACAGTCACCCAATGGCTGGCGATCCTGGCGATCATTGCGGCCTCTGTGGGCACCACGCTGTCGATGCGAAAAGACACCAGCCCACCGATCGCCGCTGACTGATATGAGAAATATTTTCATTTGAGACCGTATTAATGATTGTCGCGATCGGCCCCGCTGATTAAGCTGTCACAGCATCACGATCTTCACGCGTTCTACTGAAGCGAACATTGGCGCTGAGGAAACTCAGGAAGAACCGAAGCGATAACGACAGGGTCTGACATCGGATTCGCCCTGCATATAAGGACAGGAATGAAACGTATTTTTCTCATCCTGGCCATCTTGGCTATTGCTGGATGTGCCGCCACGGCCAAGACCGAGGTCAAGAAGGGCAAAAAGGGCCTGCATATCAATTGCTCCGGCCTTTCATCCTCGTGGGACAAGTGTTACAGCAAGGCTGCAAGCGCTTGCAGCACCCGCGGTTACCGGGTGGTCGCACGGTCTGGTGACAGCGACGAAGAAGACGGTGACTATTTGTTCGGCATCAACCCAGCGGGCTACACCAGCCGCAGCATGATCGTCATCTGCAAATAGCAGCAAGGGCAGCGCATCGGCTGCCCTCTTTGCCGCGCTTTACAGCGGCGCGGTGCGCGCTTCGAGCCAGCCAAGCGCCTCCCCTTTCAACAACGGGGCCAAACGCTCGCGCACGTGGGCATGATAGCCATTGAGCCACTCCAGTTCGCATTGGGTCAGTCGTTCGGGCAGGAGGCAGCGGGTGTCGATCGGGCACAGCGTCAAGGTCTCGAAGTTCAGGAAGTCACCGAAGGCGCTCGTGCCTGCTTCGCGGTTGACCACCAGATTCTCGATGCGTACCCCCCATTGCCCAGGCCTGTAGGTGCCCGGCTCGATCGAGCTGATCATGCCCGCCTGCATGGCCGTATGGGGCGCCGGTGCCGCCTGGTAGGCAATCACTTGCGGCCCCTCATGCACATTGAGGAAATAGCCCACCCCGTGCCCGGTCCCATGCCCGTAGTCGACCTGGTCAGCCCAGATCGGCGCGCGCGCAATGGCATCGAGCAGGGGCGACAGGATGCCACGGGGAAACGTGGCCCGCGACAGGGCGATCATGCCTTTGAGCACGCGGGTACAGTCTTCCTTCTGCGCGTGGCTGGGAACACCCACCGGCACCATGCGAGTGATGTCAGTAGTCCCCCCCAGGTACTGCCCACCCGAATCGATCAGCAACAGCCCGTTGCCTTCGATGCGTGCATGCGACTGCTCGGTGGCGCGGTAATGCGGCATCGCACCATTGGCATTGAAGGCTGCAATGGTCGAAAAGCTCAGCGACACGAAATTCGCCCGCCGTGCACGTGCAGCACTCAATTGCTCGTCCACAGTCAGCTCGGTGACGACCTCTCGACCAAGGTTGGCTTCCAGCCAGGCGAAGAATTCGCACAATGCCGCCCCGTCTTCCTCCATGACCTGACGGATGTAGGGGAGATCAGCGTCACCCTTGCAGGCCTTGCTCAGGGTGGTGGGGTTCAGCCCCTCGACCAGCTCCACACCCACCGGCAAGTTGGCTAACAGGCTGCAGGTGACGCGTGCCGGGTCCACCAGCAGCCGGCTGCCTGCCGCCACGGCAGCCAGCGCCTGCCCTGCTTCGCTGTAGTCGCGCACTTCAACACCGTCGCTCGCCAGTACCTGGCGCAGGTGCGCATCCACCTTGCCTTGGCCAACGAACAGCATGGCCTGCTGCTGGCTGATCAAGGCGAAGGCCAGAAACACCGGGTTGTATGAGACGTCGCTACCGCGCAGATTGAACAGCCAGGCGATGTCATCGAGGGTAGCAATGAAGTGCCAGTCGGCCCCCTTGGCCTGCATGGCCTGGCGCAACTGCGCGAGCTTTTGCGCCCGGCTCGTCGTGGCGTGCGGCTGCAAATGCTGATAGACCGGATTGCCAGGCAGCCCCGGGCGCCCGTCCCACACCTCCCCCAGCAGGTCCTGGTCGGTTACCAGCCGCGCCCCGCGCGCCTTCAGGCGCTCTGCCAATTGCCGCGCCGAGGCCAATGCCATGACGGCACCGTCGACTGCCACGGTGCCGTTGGGCTCAGCGTGCTCTCCCAGCCACTCCAGCGCGCCAGGCTTGCCCGGCGACAGCTTCATCAGCTCGATGCCACTGCCGGCCAATTCATGCTCGGCCTGTTCCCAGTAGCGGCTATCGACCCATAGCCCGGCAAACGCCGAGGTCACCACCAGTGTACCCACCGAGCCATGAAACCCCGACAGCCACTGGCGCCCTTGCCAATAGCCGGGCAGGTATTCGGAGAGATGCGGGTCGGATGAAGGCACCAGCAAGGCATCGACGTGCCTTGCCGCCATGGCCTGGCGCAGACGCATCAGGCGCTGTGGCACGCTGTGTTCAAAGGGGGTCTGCACGTTCATGCACTCTCCTGCGGCTACATCACGGTTGATCCAATAGGCGGATAATGGAGCAGGCGCCAAAGCCCTGCAATCGCCCAGGCGCGAACCGGAACCGTCCTACACAAGGACCGCCGATCAAGTAGTGCTGAACTTCCCCAGGGTCACGGCTTCACACACTGTACATTCGCCGCACACAGGCAGCAGACCATGCCCAGTGCCTGCCCCGCTAAAACTGCAGTCGTGCTGCTCGACACTCGGGAACATACACCCGAGCATGAGCGGGCCGTGCACCTGAAGCTCGCCGAGGGCCTGGGACGCTTGCTGGGCTGCCCCCATGTGCAGCCCACGCGGCTGCCTGTCGCCACCGACAACTACTATTGCATCCCGACCGAAACCCTGACCGACACCGAGCAGGCTGCCAGCCTGGGCATTGTCAGTGAGTCCGATCTATTCGGCGGCTTGGTACCCTGCCCCTACATGGCCACCAAAGCCATTTCCCACCCGCTGCCTGCGGGAGCCTCCGGCCCTGAGGGCTGGACCGATGGCTTCGCCCGCCAGGCCGGCGGCGCCTTGCTGCGCGGTTTTACGGTGTTCAGCAAACCCGATGCCCGCCATGCTGCAGCCTTGCTGTTGCGCGCTGGCCCTGTGCGGGTCAAGCCAGTACGGGCCAGCGCAGGCCGCGGGCAACAGGTGATCACAGAACTGGATCAGCTGACCCCTTTGTTGAACGGTATGGACGACCAGCAGTTGGCGGTATGGGGACTGGTGCTGGAAGAAGACCTGAGCCAAGTGCAGACCTTCAGCGTTGGTCAGGTCAGGGTGGCCGGCCTGACCTGCAGCTACCATGGCACCCAGCAACTCACCCGTGACCATCAGGGCTGCGAGGTGTACGGGGGATCTGACCTGATCGTAGTCCGTGGCGACTATCAGGCCCTGTTGCAACGCCCCCTTGAAGACCACCTGCGGCTGGCCGTGAACCAGGCCATGGTCTACGAACAGGCTGCCGAACGGCATTTTCCGGGCTTTGTGGCGTCGCGGCGCAACTACGATATCGCCCGCGGCACCACTGCCTCCGGCCAGCCATGCAGCGGGGTACTCGAACAATCCTGGCGCCTGGGCGGTGCCAGCAGCGCCGAGCTGCTGGCCCTGCAGGCATTTGCCGACGACCCGGCACTGCAGCAGGTACGTGCGTCCACCCATGAAGTGTTCGGCAGCGCCGACCTGCCCGCGGATGCCACCCTTTTCTACCAAGGAAACGACAGTGAACTCGGACAACTCAGCAAATTTGCGCGGATTCGCGAGCATGGCCATTCAGAGTGAAACCGTCGAACTGCAGGTCGAGAACGACCGCATCGCCGGGACCTTGGTCAGCCCTGGCAGCAAGATGCCAGGTATTCTCTTCGTCCACGGCTGGGGTGGCAGCCAGCAA
Organism: Pseudomonas sp. PARCl1; assembly: GCF_947311875.1. Classification (NCBI taxonomy): domain Bacteria; kingdom Pseudomonadati; phylum Pseudomonadota; class Gammaproteobacteria; order Pseudomonadales; family Pseudomonadaceae; genus Pseudomonas; species Pseudomonas sp. PARCl1. The sequence goes on along the minus strand of NZ_CAMZMX010000008.1, from coordinate 131,465 downwards.
CGTGACCTGGCTCGCGCCCGACACATCACCGGCCTGGGCTGCGTATGCATGACCTTCGACCTGCGCGGTCATGAAAAAACCCAAAGCCAGCGCCTGACCGTTACCCGTGAGCAGAACCTGCAAGACCTGCTGGTGGCTTACGACCGCCTGATCAGCCACCCGGCGGTCGACAGCAACGCCATCGCCATCATCGGCAGCAGCTATGGCGGCTACCTGGCCACCTTGCTGACCCGCGAACGCCCGGTGAAATGGCTGGCCCTGCGGGTGCCGGCCATGTACTGGGACGAAGAATGGGACAGCCCCAAGCAAGCCCTTGATCGTCAGCGCTTGAACGCCTACCGCCAGCGCCCCCTGGGGCCGGCCGACAACCGCGCCCTGGCCGCCTGCGCCGAGTTCGTCGGTGATGTGCTGCTGGTGGAGTCCGAACAGGACGACTATGTCCCGCACAGCACCTTGATGAGCTACCGCTCGGCATTCGTCAGCGCCCACTCACTGACCCACCGCATGGTCGACGGCGCCGACCACGCGTTATCCAGTGAAGAAAGCCAGAAAGCCTACAGCTCGATGCTGGCGGCATGGATCAGCGAAATGGTCATCGGTGCCCGCCTGGACCGCTACCCACACTACGCACCGTGGTACGCCTGACCCTCACCTACCTGGCAATGCAGGCCGCCATCGGCGCTGCGCACCAGGCTGCGCAAGGTCTGGTAGGCCGCAAAATTGACACCCCGTGCCTGGTGCCGGCGCAACAGCTCGAGGAAGGGTTCCTCGTTGAAATACTCGGCCGCCGCCGACCAGGCCTGGCGTGACTGCCATTGCAGGTACTGCAGCACCCGGCTGCCATCGTCGCTTGCCTGAATGCTGACGCCTTGCAGGCCTTCACAGCGCGCTGCCAACACTTCGCTGCGCACCACCAGCGCTTGAGCCAACGCCTGCTGGCACGGGCTCGGCACTTCATATTCGATCATCTGGGTGAACCACAGGGCTTGAGGCTTTGCCGACATCGACAGTCTCCTGGCTACGGGCGCATGCAGCGCGATGCCGAGCAGGGTAAAACCTCAAGTTAAGTCAAGGTCAAGCGGTTTGTGCACGCGCTACGCCGTTACCGCAAAGCGTCGCCGGTACTCACTCGGCGTCAACCCGGTGATGCGCTGAAAGACTTTGCGAAACGCCCCCGGATCCTGATAGCCAACCCCCCAGGCGATCTGCTCGACATTGCGCCGGGTGAACTCCAGCAACCGGCACGCGCGCCCTACGCGCACCTGCTGGCAGTATTCGGTGGGGCGCAACCCGGTGGCGGCTCGAAAACGCCGCAGGAACGTGCGCGCTTCCAACCCCGCGCAGGCCGCCATTGCAGCCAGGTCTGCATGCTGCCCGTCACTGCCCTGCAGCCAATGCTGCACTTTCAGGATGGCTTCGTCGCCATGGTCCAGCCGAGGGTTGAACAACGCCCCGGGCAATGCCGCGGTGACAGGTTCGACTGCCAGATAGCGGGCAGTTTCCCGCGCTACCGTCGCCCCCAGAAAACGTTCGAGCAGCCGCAGCCCCAGGTCGGTCCAGGCCATCAACCCCGCCGAGGTGACAATGTCGCCGTCGTCCAGTACCGGCTGCTGGGTCTGCACGCGCACGTTGGGGAACCGCTGCGCCAGCGCCTGCACGTAGTTCCAGTGGGTACAGGCCGGGCGACCATCCAGCAAGCCACTGGCGGCGATGAAAAACACGCCGATACACACCGACGCCAGCACCGCGCCACGCCCGTGCAACAGGCACAGGGACGGCCGATGCTGTTCCAGCAGGTCGCCATGCGGGGTCGATTCCAGGCTTGGCGGGATGATCAGGACACGCACACCTGCCAAGTCGACAGCCGGGCTGCCAGGGGCCAGCTGCAAGTGACCTGCGACGTCGGCCTGCCAGAAGCTGATGCGCACCTGCGGCAACGCGACAGCACCCAGTTCGGCTGCGACCCGATTGGCCACGGTAAAGAGGTCGCGCAGGCCATACAGGGCAGCCTGCTGTACCCCAGGGTAAAGCAGCAAGCCGATGTCCAGCCTGGCCGTGTTGTCAGTTTTCACCCGCATAGTGTCGTTCACGCCAATCCTCAGGTCGGGCCCCACAGCCTATAACTAACGCCAACCCACGACTACTGCCACAGGAGGCAGCATGAACAAGCACGCGCTGATCATCATCGACATCCAGAACGACTACTTCCCAGGCGGCAAGTGGCCCCTCGATGGGGCTGAGGCAGCGGCCGAAAACGCGGCCCGCGTGCTGGCCGCGGCCCGCACGCGCGGCGACTTGGTGGTGCACGTGCGGCATGAGTTCACCAGCGCCGATGCGCCATTCTTTGCCCCGGGTTCGCCGGGCGCCGCCTTCTACAGCAAGGTCCAGCCGGCTGCAGGCGAGCCGGTGATACTCAAGCACAAGGTCAACGCCTTTCTCGAAACTGGCCTTGAACAAACGCTCCGAACGCATGGCATCGAAGCCGTGACCATCGTTGGCAGCATGAGCCACATGTGCATTGATGCCGCTACCCGGGCAGCCGCCGACCTGGGCTTTGAAGTGACCGTGGTGCACGATGCCTGCGCGACCCTGGCACTGACGTTCGACGGCAAGCAGGTGCCAGCGGCCCAGGTACAGGATGCGACCATGGCAGCGTTGGCCTTTGCCTACGCCAAAGTCGTGAAGACGAGCGAAATGGTGGCCGAACAGGCTTGAGGTGCTCGGGGCGCTTTGCGCCCCATCCCGCCGGCAGATCGCTTGCAAACCACCACGGGGCGACGAACCTGCGGGGCCTCAGATCACCACATTACGCACAAACCGCACCGGCACAGTGCCATCGTTCCGGTAGGCGTACTGGCAATTGCTGGGAAATACCTGGAACTGCCCCACCTGCAGGCGATGTTCTATCCCCTCGATGATCAGGGTAAGTTGCCCTGCGCACACATAGATCTGCTCACTCCAACCCTCGGCATCGGCCTCGCTGGCATAACGCTCGCCCGGCGCCAGCGTCCACTCCCACAGCTCGACCTCGCGCCGCGCCGCGCTGGTGCCCAGCAAAACCGCCCGGCTCTGGGGGTGCTCGCCCGCCCAGGCCAGCTCTTCGATACGCCCTGGATCACGCAGGTCCGGCGCCTGGATCAGCGTACTGAAGGCCACCCCCAACGCCTCGGCGATCAAATCCAGGGTGGTCAGGCTGACATTCTTTTCCCCCGCCTCGATGGCCACCAGCATGCGCCGGCTGACCCCCGAGCGTTCAGCCAGCACCGCCTGGCTCATACCAGCGGCATTGCGCAGGCTGCGAACATTTAGGCTGACGTGTTGCAGCACCGAAGCACGGTGCGCGGATTCTTTGTGCACTATATTGCTCACCGTTGTGTATTGCGCAGTATACTGCCCACTTTGCGGCGATTGTGCGCCGCCTGACGCCGAGTGTGCAAGACCATGATCCAGCCCAGCAGCAAGCCGACCCCCACCGTTACCTTTCGCCTGAGCAAGGCCGAAGTCGTGCTGGTGTTCATTACCATGTTGTGGGGCGGCACCTTTCTGCTTGTCCATAACGTGATGAGTGTCAGCGGCCCGATGTTCTTCGTCGGCCTGCGCTTTGCGGCAGCGGCGTTGTTCGTGGGCGTGGTCTCAGCGCGGGCGCTGCCTGGGCTGACCTTCACCGAGCTCAAGGCCGGCATGCTGATCGGTGTCACGATCATGCTCGGCTATGGTTTGCAGACCATGGGCCTGCAAACCATCAGTAGCAGCCAGTCGGCGTTCATCACTGCGCTGTATGTGCCGTTCGTGCCCCTGTTGCAGTGTCTGGTACTTGGCCGCCGGCCAGGCCTGATGCCCAGCATCGGCATTTGCCTGGCGTTCGCCGGCCTGATGCTGCTGGCCGGCCCGGAAGGCGGCAGCCTGCATTTCAGCGAAGGCGAAATGGTGACCCTGGTCAGCGCTGTGGCGATCGCTGGCGAGATCATCCTGATCAGCCGCTACGCCGGCCAGGTCGATGTGCGTCGGGTCACCGTCGTCCAGTTGGCGACCGCGTCGGTGTTGGCGTTTTTGATGATCGTCCCGACCCAGGAGCGCATCCCCGACTTTTCCTGGCTGCTGCTGGTCAGCGCTATCGGCCTGGGCGCGATGAGTGCGGTAATCCAGGTGGCGATGAACTGGGCGCAGAAGTCGGTCTCGCCCACCCGGGCAACGCTTATTTATGCTGGTGAACCGGTGTGGGCTGGTATCGTCGGGCGTATCGCCGGCGAACGGCTCCCCGGCGTGGCGCTGCTGGGCGGCCTGCTGATCGTGATCGCGGTGGTAGTCAGCGAACTCAAGGTACGGCGGCGCAGCGAAGGCGCCGCTGTGGACGGCCAAGGGGTACCGGGTGAGCGGCAGGCAGGGCTGTGAAGCAGCCAACTGCAGCTATGCTTTGTAAAAAACTGTTATAAAAAAATCACTTGTCACAGTCTATTTGTAGGATTCTGCGACAGCTTGCGTGTTGGTGATCACCCCCCCCGGCACGTATGATCCTTGCAAACTTCTCCAGAATAGGCCGCTATGTCTTTAATAGTGCTATTGCTTCTGCCGTTCGTGGGCAGTTGCCTGGCAGCCGTGCTGCCGCACAACGCACGAAACGCCGAGTCCATCCTTGCCGGGCTCGTAGCCCTGGTCGGTACCGTCCAGGTAGCACTGCTTTACCCTCAGGTCGCCCACGGGGGCGTGATTCGCGAAGAGTTCCTGTGGCTGCCCAGCCTGGGCCTGAACCTGGTGCTGCGCATGGACGGCTTCGCCTGGCTGTTCTCGCTGCTGGTGCTGGGCATCGGCACGCTGGTGTCGCTGTACGCGCGCTACTACATGTCACCCCAAGACCCGGTGCCGCGCTTCTTCGCCTTTTTCCTGGCGTTCATGGGCGCCATGCTGGGCCTGGTGATCTCCGGCAACCTGATCCAGCTGGTGTTCTTCTGGGAGCTCACCAGCCTGTTCTCTTTCCTGCTTATCGGCTACTGGCACCACCGGGCAGACGCCCGCCGCGGCGCCTACATGGCACTGATGGTAACGGGCGCAGGCGGCCTGTGCCTGCTGGTGGGGGCGCTGCTGCTCGGCCATGTGGTCGGCAGCTACGACCTGGACAAGGTCCTGGCTGCCGGCGACACCATCCGCCAGCACGCGCTGTATCCAGTGCTACTGCCCCTCATCCTGATCGGCGCCCTGAGCAAGAGCGCACAGTTCCCCTTCCAGTTCTGGCTGCCCCACGCCATGGCTGCGCCAACGCCGGTATCGGCCTACCTGCACTCCGCAACCATGGTCAAGGCCGGGGTATTCCTGCTGGCCCGCCTGTGGCCAGTGCTCTCCGGCAGCGAGGAGTGGTTCTGGATCGTCGGCGGCGCCGGCGCCATCACGCTGTTGCTCGGCGCCTTCGCCGCCATGTTCCAGAATGACCTGAAGGGCCTTCTGGCCTACTCGACCATCAGCCATCTCGGCCTGATTACCCTGCTGCTCGGCCTGAACAGCCCCCTGGCCGCGGTCGCCGCGGTGTTCCACATCCTCAACCATGCCACCTTCAAAGCCTCGCTGTTCATGGCCGCCGGCATCATCGACCACGAAAGCGGCACCCGCGACATCCGCCGCCTCAGTGGCCTGATCCGCCTGGTGCCGTACACCGCCACCCTGGCCATGGTGGCCAGTGCCTCGATGGCTGGCGTGCCCTTGATGAACGGCTTCCTGTCGAAGGAAATGTTCTTCGCTGAAACGGTATTCATCAGCTCCACCGCCTGGGTCGAAGCCGCCCTGCCGGTAGTCGCCACCCTCGCCGGCACGTTCAGCGTGGCGTATGCGCTGCGCTTTACCGTCGATGTGTTCTTCGGCCCTACGGCCCAGGACCTGCCGCACACCCCGCATGAACCGCCGCGCTGGATGCGTGCACCGGTAGAGTTGCTGGTACTCACCTGCCTGGTCGTGGGTATTTTCCCCGCACAGTCGGTCGGGCCGCTGCTGGCTGCCGCGGCATTGCCGGTGGTCGGCGGCACCCTGCCGGAATACAGCCTGGCGATCTGGCATGGCTGGAATGCGCCGCTGATCATGAGCCTGCTCGCCATGAGCGGCGGTATCGTCTTGTACATCATGTTGCGCAAGCAACTGCGCCGGGGGCGCTTCCCTTCCCCGCCGGTGATCGAGCGGTTCAACGGCAAGCGCCTGTTCGAATACGGCCAGGTGCAGTTGATGTTGCTTGCCCGGCGCATCGAGCGCCTGCTCACCAGCCGGCGTTTGCAGTCGCAGCTGTTCATGCTGGTGGTCGCCGCATTCCTGGCCGGGCTCACGCCCATGCTCTACAGCGGCCTGAGCTGGGGCGAGCGGCCGAAAATTCCCGGGTCCGGGGTATTCGTCGCGCTGTGGCTGATCGCAATCGCCTGCGCCGTCGGCGCTGCCTACCAGGCCAAGTACCATCGCCTGGCAGCCCTGACCATGGTCAGCGTCTGCGGCCTGATGACCTGCATCACCTTCGTCTGGTTCTCCGCACCCGACCTGGCCCTGACCCAGCTGGTGGTGGAAGTCGTCACCACCGTGCTTATCCTGCTCGGCTTGCGCTGGTTGCCTCGGCGTATCGAAGGCGTCTCGCCATCGCCCGGCAGCCTGGAGCGTGCGCGCATACGCCGCTTGCGCGACCTGCTGCTGGCGGTACTGGTTGGTGGCGGCATGGCCTTGTTGTCGTATGCCATGCTGACGCGGCCGACACCCAATGACATTTCCTCGTTCTACCTCAGCCGCGCACTGCCGCAGGGCGGTGGCACCAATGTGGTCAACGTCATGCTGGTCGACTTCCGCGGTTTCGACACTCTCGGTGAAATCACCGTGCTGGTGGCCGTGGCGCTGACCGTGTTCGCCCTGCTGCGACGCTTCCGCCCACCCAAGGAGAGCATGCAGTTGCCGGCCCAGCAGCGCCAGCTCGCGCCTGACGTGGTCACCGACCTGATCAACCCGCGGCATGCCACCGATACCGCACTGGGCTTCATGATGGTGCCAGCGGTGCTGGTGCGCCTGCTGCTACCTATCGCCCTGCTGGTCTCGATGTACCTGTTCATGCGCGGGCACAACCAGCCAGGGGGCGGTTTTGTCGCTGGCTTGGTAATGTCGGTGGCGTTCATCCTGCAGTACATGGTGGCGGGCACCCAATGGGTCGAGGCGCAGATGAGCCTGCGGCCGCTGCGCTGGATGGGCACCGGCCTGCTTTGCGCAACCCTCACCGGGGGCGGCGCCATGCTGCTCGGCTACCCGTTCCTGACCACCCATACCGCCCACCTGCACTTGCCCTTGCTGGGCGACGTGCACGTGGCCAGTGCACTGTTCTTCGATGTCGGCGTGTACACCGTGGTGGTCGGTTCGACCCTGTTGATCCTCACTGCGCTGGCGCACCAGTCGGTGCGTGCCTACCGCCCGGGTAACCCGGCAAAAACCAACCAAGCAGGAGCCGCCTGATGGAAGAAGTCATTGCAGTCGCCATCGGAGTGCTGGCCGCCTCGGGCGTATGGCTGATCCTGCGCCCGCGTACCTACCAGGTCATCATGGGCCTGTGCCTGCTGTCGTACGGCGTCAACCTGTTCATCTTCAGCATGGGCAGCCTGTTCATCGGCAAAGAGCCGATCATCAAGGACGGCGTGACCCAAGACTTGCTGCATTACACCGACCCGCTGCCGCAAGCCCTGGTGCTGACCGCCATCGTGATCAGCTTTGCCATGACCGCGCTGTTCCTGGTGGTGCTGCTGGCCTCGCGGGGCCTGACCGGGACCGACCACGTCGATGGCCGGGAGCGTGACGAATGAGCGACATGAGTCAACTGATCGTCGCGCCCATCCTGCTACCGCTGGTCACGGCGGCCATGATGCTGCTGCTGGGCGAAAAACACCGCCGCATCAAAGCCCGTCTGAACCTGCTGTCGACCCTCACCGGCCTGGCCATAGCCGTCAGCCTGCTGCTGTGGGTACGCACCCAGGGTCAGGCACAATCGATCGGCGTGTACCTGCCGGGTAACTGGCCAGCGCCATTCGGTATCGTGCTGGTGCTGGACCACTTGTCTGCGCTGCTGCTGACCCTGACCGGGGTCATCGGCTTCAGTGCCCTGTTGTTTGCCCGCGCCCGCTGGGACGGTGCCGGGGCCAGCTTTCACGCACTGTTCCAGATCCAGCTGATGGGCCTGTACGGCGCGTTCCTCACAGCCGATCTGTTCAACCTGTTCGTGTTCTTCGAAGTGCTGCTGGCCGCTTCCTACGGCCTGTTGCTGCATGGTTCGGGGCGCGCGCGCGTGCGTGCCGGCCTGCACTACATCGCCATCAACCTGTTTGCCTCGTCGCTCTTCCTGATTGGCGCGGCGATGCTGTACGGCGTGACCGGCACCCTGAACATGGCTGACCTGGCCCTGAAGATTCCCCTGGTGCCAGAAGCTGACCGTGGCCTGCTGCACGCCGGTGCAGCCATCCTGGCCATGGCCTTCCTGGTCAAGGCCGGCATCTGGCCGCTCAACTTCTGGTTGGTACCGGCCTATGCATCGGCCAGTGCGCCGGTGGCTGCGCTGTTCGCCATCATGACCAAGGTCGGCCTGTACGCCGTGTTGCGCCTGTGGACGCTGCTGTTCTCCGGCCAGGCCGGCGCTTCGGCCCATTTCGGCGGCCAATGGCTGGTGTACGGTGGCCTGGTGACCCTGGCGGTGGCCGCAGTGTGCATTCTCGCAGCACAGCGCCTGGAACGCATGGCAGCGCTGAGCATCCTGGTTTCGGCCGGCACCCTGCTCGGCGCGGTCGGCTTTGCCCAGCCCGCGCTGACCGGTGCGGCACTGTTCTATCTGGTCAACTCGACCCTGGCACTGTGCGCCCTGTTCCTGCTCGCCGAGCTGGTCGAACGCTCGCGCTCGGCCAATGAGGCACCGCTGGACGAAGAAGAAGATCTGATGCCGCCCCCGCTGGAGTCCCTGCACCCCCCCAAAGGTATCAACCTCGATGACGAGCAGAAGGCGGTGATCGGCCAGATCATCCCTTGGACCATGGCTTTCCTGGGCCTGAGTTTCATCGCCTGCGCCTTGCTGATCATCGGCATGCCGCCCCTCTCGGGCTTCGTCGGCAAGCTCAACCTGATCAGCGCCTTGTTCAACCCAAACGGCCTGGGCGGCCCCGTCGAGCAGCCCCTGAGTGCCCCCGGCTGGGGGCTGGTAGCGTTGCTGATACTCTCGGGCATGGCCTCGCTGATCGCCTTCGGCCGGGTTGGCATCCAACGCTTCTGGAAGCCCGAAGAGCGCCCGTCACCCGTACTGCGCCGGTTCGAATGCCTGCCGATCGTCATTCTGCTCGGCCTGTGCATCTTCCTCAGCCTCAAGGCCGAGCCATTGCTGCGCTACACCCAGGACACGGCCGCCAGCCTGCAGGCGCCAGATGCCTATATCGATGCCGTAATGGCCGCCCGGCCGATCCCTGGCCCGACTTCGCCCAGCGCCGAGGTGCTGCCATGAGCCGCATGTTCCCCGCCCCGCTCCTCTCGGTCTCGCTGTTCGGCCTGTGGCTGCTGCTCAACCTCTCGGTCAGCCCCGGTAACCTGCTGCTGGGCGCCGCCCTTGGCGTACTGGCGCCACTGCTGATGGCCCCCTTGCGGCCGCAACACGCACACGTCAAGCGGCCGCTGGTCGTCGCCCGGCTTATCGGCCGGGTCGGCGTCGATGTCATCATGTCCAACCTGCTGGTTGCCCGCGGCGTGCTGCGGGCCGGCAAGCAGCCGCCACGTTCGGCGTTCGTGCATATACCGCTGGCCCTGCGCGACCCGCACGGCCTGGCGGCACTGGCGATGATTACCACGGTGGTGCCTGGCACAGTCTGGTCAGAACTGGCTCTGGACCGCAGCGTATTGCTGCTGCATGTGTTCGACCTGGACGATGAAGCGGCCTTCGTCCAGCACTTCAAGGACACGTATGAACGCCCACTGATGGAGATTTTCCAATGACAGGCCTGCTCGCCAACGCTGTCCTCGCCAGCCTGTTCATTTTCGCCCTGGCCATGGCCCTGGCGCTGTTCAGGCTGTTCCGTGGCCCGTCTGCCCAGGACCGGGTCCTGGCGCTGGACTACCTGTATATCCTGGCCATGCTGACCATGCTGGTGCTGGGTATCCGTTATGCCAGTGACACCTACTTCGAAGGTGCCCTGTTGATTGCGCTGTTCGGCTTCGTCGGCTCGTTTGCCCTGGCCAAGTTCCTGCTGCGCGGTGAGGTGATCGAATGACTGAAACCTTGGTACTGCCATTCTGGCTCGAACTGATCACGGCGGTGCTGCTGATCACCGGCAGCCTGTTCGCCCTGGTAGGTGCAGTGGGCCTGGTGCGCCTGAAAGACTACTTCCAGCGCATGCACCCACCGGCACTGGCCTCGACCATCGGCGCCTGGTGCGTGGCACTGGCCTCGATCATCTATTTTTCGTGGTTGAAGGACGCGGCGGTGCTGCACGCCTGGCTGATCCCCATTCTGCTGTCGATCACTGTGCCGGTGACCACGTTGCTGCTCGCACGGGCAGCGCTGTTCCGCAAGCGGGTGGCGAAAGAGCCAGTGCCTGAAGAGGTCAGCAGCGGCTGCGACAGTGGCAACTGAAGGTCTGCCGCCTCACACCTGGCTCAGGCGCTGCAACTCGCGGCGCACCATGGCGGCGTAAGGTGGCGGGCCGAGCCTGTACAGCTCTGCCGCCACCCAGTTCAACCAGGCACCTTGCAATGCATCGCGCCGGGCCAGCATACGCTGCGCCTCGGCTACGGCAGCCGCATGATGCTGCCGATGAAACTCCGCCCGGCTGGCGGGCGCATCATCAGTTGCAGTCATTCACTGGCCTTGAAGGTGGTCAGCTCGCCCTTGCGCCATTTGGCAACTTTGCCGGTTACCGCTTTCAGCAACTTGCCCAGGCCTTCCTGTATCTGCTGCTGCGCGGCGAATACCAACATGACCCCTTGGCCTTCGCGAAACACGATGCCCTCGCCTTCCGGCACGGAAACGAAAGCGTAATCACCCACGCCATAGACATTCAACTTGATTTCCCGGAAGCGCATTTCCAACTTGCCGCCTTCGCGGCTGGGCAATACGGCAGCGCGGAAATGATCGCCAACTTTCAGTTCCAGGCGCTGTTTATCGTCTACCACCAACGCACTTTCTGTGTCGATTTCGGCCATGTACAGGCCTTCGGGATTCTGTTCGGTTACATAAATGAAGCGGCCCTGGAACAGTTGGGCCAATTTACCGCGCAAGTCGCCGAGTGCGAACAACGCATGGGTATCAAGTGTGCTGACTGCCAATGAAGTAATCCTCAACCGGTTACAACCCGCCCTCACCCAAGCTCGGGGAGGCACGGCCCTGTCTTATCGATAGGCGAAAAGAGTAATAAAGCGATATACGAAATGTCTGTGCCCGCCGACGATGCAGCGCGCAGGAAACTTTACTCTGGTTTGCCAGATTCGCCTTCAACCGAAGGCGTTTGGCCCATTCCCGGCACGGGAAACGTGATGCCTGAGATCACTCGCCAGAAAACACGGCCAAGGCGTGAGCCTGCAAGAAGGCAAACCCTGGTGCGCATTACTGTAGGACAAATATGCCCGAAAACACTGAAACCCGTCGAGAGGCAAACAACATTTTCAGGCGGCGAGCCCTTTCTTCAGTTGTTGCTGCCAGGCAGCCTGGCACTCCAACGCTTCCTCGCGCGTGGCAAAAGCGGTACCGCGCCGCTCACCGTTGACCAGCACCACCCAGCAGACACGCCTGCCCAGTGCCTGCATTGTGGCGGGCACACTTGAACCGATCATCACGGCCACATCGACTCGGCTAAGCATCATTCCCTCCGGAATTCAAGTAGCACCCTAACGATATAGCCATGATACGCCTGCGCCCAAGGGTGAAACAGCGCCGCCCGGTACAGCTGTGTTACGCCTGCAGCAACAAAAACGGGGCGACAACAAACGCAAAAAGCCCCAGGGATCGCTCCGTGGGGCTCGGCACCGCGCGAGGGGTTACACCTGGCGCTGGTGGCGGTCGAGCTGCTCGTGGCGCTCTTGGGCTTCGATGCAGTATTTGGTGGTCGGGCTGATCAGCAGACGCTTCAGGCCGATGGGCTCACCACTGTCGTCGCACCAGCCGAAGCTTTCGTCGGCAATACGGTCCAGGGCCATTTCCAGCTGAGGCAGCAGGCGCTGGTCGCGGTCGATGGCATTCACCAGCCAGCTGCGCTCTTCTTCGACCGAAGCCACGTCGGCTGGGTCCGACGGCGTGTCCAGGCCTTCGATGGTGGTGCGGCTGAGCTCGATGCGTTCATGGGTTTCGACTTTCATCGCCTGCAGCAGCTCAGTGAAGAAGGCGAGCTGGTCGGCGTTCATGTAGTCATCGGCCGACATGGCCAGCAACTGTTCCTTGGTCATCGATTTCTCTATGAAAAAATGTGCATTTGGGCGATTCAGGTGCCGCCGACGCCTCGGCATCGGCAACGGAATTCTTCAAGCGCCAATCGGCACTCTTTTACAGGGGGCGGCAGTCTAAGGCGCCACGTCGCGTGGAGCAACTGCAAAAGGCTGCGAATTTGCTTTCCGGCACCAGAATCCGCTGGTCGGTGTCGAGCTGGCAGCTGGGGCCAGCGCCCAGATGGGTTGCGCGCCGAGCGGGTCGGAGCCGCCCAGGCGCGAACAGTTGGTCACACACTTCAATCAACGGTCGTTGAACTGTGCCTCACGCTTGGCAATGAAAGCGGCCATGCCTTCTTTCTGGTCCTCGGTGGCGAAAGCCGCGTGGAATACACGGCGTTCAAACCGCACACCCTCGCTGAGGGTAACTTCAAACGCCCGGTTGACGCTTTCCTTCACCATCATGCTCACCGGAATCGACTTGCTGGCGATGGTCGCCGCAACTTTCAGTGCCTCCTCCACCAGCTCGGCCTGCGGCACGATCCGCGCCACCAGCCCGGCCCGCTCCGCCTCTTCAGCGCCCATCAGGCGACCGGTCAGGCACAGCTCCATCGCCTTGGCCTTGCCCACCGCCCGTGTCAGGCGCTGCGTGCCGCCCATGCCCGGCAGTACGCCAAGGTTGATTTCCGGTTGGCCGAATTTGGCATTGTCGGCGGCGAGGATGAAATCGCACATCATCGCCAGCTCACAGCCGCCGCCCAGGGCAAAGCCGGACACCGCAGCAATGATCGGTTTGCGGCGGTTGGCGATGCGGTCGGCATCGCTGAACAGATCATCGACGTAGATCTGCGGGTATTGCAGCTCGGCCATTTCCTTGATGTCGGCACCCGCGGCAAACGCCTTCGCCGAGCCGGTCAGCACCACACAGCCGATATTGGCATCGCGCTCCAGCTGATCGAGGGCCTGGTTGATTTCGCCGACGATCTGCGCGTTCAGCGCGTTCAGCGCCTGCGGCCGGTTGAGGGTGATCAGGCCGACCTTGCCGTGGATATCCAACAGGATGGTTTCGAATGCCATGCAATCTGCTCCTTCATAGGTTGCGCGCAATGACCATGCGCTGAATGTCGCTGGTGCCTTCGTAAATCTGGCAAACCCGAACGTCGCGGTAAATCCGCTCCAGGGGGAAGTCGCTCAGATAGCCATAACCGCCCAGGGTCTGCAAGGCGTGCGAACAGACCTTTTCGGCCATTTCCGAGGCAAACAGCTTGGCCATTGATGCTTCCACCAGGGCTGGGCGCCCGGCATCGCGTAGCGCAGCGGCGTGCAACACCATCTGCCGGGCCACCGCGATCTGGGTCGCCATATCAGCCAGGCGGAACGCCACCGCCTGGTGCTCGACCAACGCCTTGCCGAAGCTTTGCCGCTCGTTGGCGTAGTCACGCGCCACTTCAAACGCGGCCCGGGCCATGCCCACCGCCTGGGAAGCAATACCGATACGGCCACCTTCAAGATTGGCCAGGGCGATCTTGTAGCCCTCACCCTCGGCACCCAGCCGGTTGGCCACAGGCACCCGCACATTGTCGAAGACGATCTGGCAGGTGTCAGAAGCATGCTGGCCGAGTTTGTCCTCTACCCGTGCCACCTGGTAGCCGGGTGAATCGGTGGGCACGATGAAGGCGCTGATGCCGCGCTTGCCGGCATCCGGGTCGGTTACGGCAAACACGATCACTACCCCGGCGTTCTGGCCGGAAGTGATGAATTGCTTACTGCCATTGAGCACGTAATGGTCGCCATCCAGACGGGCGCGGGTCTTCAGGCTGCTGGCGTCAGAACCCGCCTGGGGTTCGGTCAGGGCGAAAGCACCGAGCATCGCGCCGCTGGCCAGCGGCGCCAGGAACTGCGCTTTCTGCTGCTCGCTGCCAAAGTGCAGGATCGGCACGCAGCCCACTGAGTTGTGTACGCTCATGATGGTCGAGCATGCGCCATCACCTGCAGCAATCTCCTCCAGGGCCATGGCATAGGCCACGTAGCCGGTGTCGCTGCCACCCCAGGCTTCCGGCACCAGCATGCCGAACAGGCCCAGCTCGGCCATTTCGTCGATCGCCTCCCTGGGGAAGCGGTGCGCCTTGTCCCACTGTTCTGCAAACGGCTTGAGGCGCTCCTGGGCGAAAGCACGGACCGCGTCGCAAATCTGTTGTTGCTCGTCAGTTACCAGCATGGTTCACCTCAGTACAGGCATTCGACCGCCATGGCCGTGGCTTCGCCACCACCGATGCAGATGGCCGCTATACCCCGGCGCAGGTTGTTCTGGCGCAGGGCCGACAGCAAGGTCACCAGGATGCGTGCCCCGGATGCCCCGATCGGGTGGCCGAGGGCACAGGCGCCACCGTGGATGTTGACCTTGTCATGGGGCAGGTCGAGGTGTTTCATGGCCGCTAGGGTGACTACGGCGAAGGCTTCGTTGACCTCGAACAGGTCGACCTCGGCCAGTTTCCAGCCCGTGCGCACAAGCAGCTTGTCGATAGCACCGATGGGCGCAGTGGGGAACAAGGCCGGGGTATCGGCGAAGGCCGAATGCCCGTGAATCACCGCCAAAGGCTTGAGCCCCCGCTTGTCGGCTTGGGAGCGGCGCATCAGCACCAGCGCCGCAGCCCCATCGGAGATCGAACTGGCGTTGGCCGCGGTCACCGTACCGCCTTCACGGAAGGCCGGCTTGAGCTGCGCAATCTTGTCCAGCCGCGCCTTCGGCGGCTGTTCGTCGTCCTTGATGACGCGCGTTTGCTTACCCTCGGTGACCTCCACCGGAATGATCTCGGCGGCAAAACGGCCACGCTTGATCGCGTCCTGGGCGCGGGTCAGGGAGGCGATGGCAAACTGGTCCTGGGCCTCGCGGCTGAAGCCGTTGGCCTGGGCACAGTCTTCAGCAAAGGTGCCCATCAGGCGGCCCTTGTCGTAGGCATCTTCCAGGCCATCCATGAACATGTGGTCGATGATCTTGCCATGGCCCATGCGGTAACCACCGCGGGCCTTGTCCAGCAGGTAGGGGGCGTTGGTCATGCTTTCCATGCCACCGGCCACCACCACCTCGGCGGTGCCGGCCAGCAGCAGGTCATGGGCCATGATCGCGGCCTGCATGCCCGAACCGCACATCTTGTTCAGGGTGGTGCAGGTGGTGTGCTTGTCCAACCCGGCACCCAGCGCCGCCTGACGCGCTGGGGCCTGGCCCTGGCCGGCCGGCAGGACGCAGCCGAACAGCACCTGCTCGACACTGGCGGCATCGATACCGGCGCGCTCGACTGCGCCACGGATGGCGGCACTGCCCAGTTGCGGCGCGGTCAGGCTCTTGAGGTCGCCTTGCAGGCCGCCCATGGGCGTGCGCACGGCGCTGACGATCACAATCGGGTCATTGCTGAGGGTCATGGTCATCCTCCTTATTTGGCAGCCATGCGCAACGCACCGTCGAGGCGGATCACCTCACCGTTGAGCATGCTGTTCTCGATGATGTGCCGCGCCAGCGCGGCATATTCCTGCGGGCGGCCCAGGCGTGGCGGGAACGGCACCCCAGCGGCGAGGGAAGCGCGTACGTCTTCGCTCATGCCGGCCATCATCGGTGTTTCGAAGATGCCCGGGGCGATCGTCATCACACGGATACCGAAGCGGGCCAGTTCGCGGGCTACCGGCAAGGTCAGGCTGGCTATGGCGCCCTTGGACGCGGCATAGGCCGCCTGGCCGATCTGGCCATCATACGCCGCGATGGAGGCGGTGTTGATGATCACGCCACGCTCGCCATCCTCGCCGGCAACGCCTTCAGCCATGGCGGCGGCAGCCAGGCGCAGCAGGTTGAAGCTGCCGACCAGGTTGACGTTGATCACCTTGGCGAAGCTGGCCAGGCCATGCGGCCCCTGTTTGCCCAGCACTTTCTCGGCGCCTACGATACCGGCGCAGTTGATCAGCCCGTGGAGGCTACCGAACGCACTGACGGTTGCATCGACTGCTGCCTGGGCAGCCTGCTCGTCGCTGATGTCAGCCACCGCGAAGCGGGCATGCTCGCCCAGTTCACGCGCCTTGGCCTCAACGGCCTGGGCATTGAGGTCAACCAGCATGACCTTCGCACCCGCCTCCACCAGCATCTGCGCAGTGGCAGCGCCCAGCCCGGATGCCGCGCCGCTGACTATGAAGTGTTTGTTCGCTATTTGCATGGTCGGTTTTCCTTTCAGGCGCTGGCAGGGGTGGCCTGCGGCGCTTGTTGTTTGGCGACTTCCTGGTTACGCAGGATGAAGCGTTGCAGCTTGCCGCTCGGGGTCTTGGGCAGGTCGCTGACAAATTCGATTTCGCGGGGGTAGGCGTGCGCGTACAGGCGCTGACGCACATGCTGACGCAATGCCTCTTCAAGTTCGGGGGTGCCGTGATAGCCGCTGGCCAACACCACGAACGCCTTGATCAACTCGGTGCGCTCCGGATCCGGCTTGCCGATCACCGCAGCCTCGATCACTGCCGGGTGTTCGATCAACGCGCTTTCCACGTCGAAAGGGCCAACACGGTAACCAGAGGTGGTGATCACATCGTCACTACGCCCGACGAAGCTGATGCTGCCGTTGCGGTTCAACTCGACGGTATCGCCGCTCAGGTAGTACTTGCCGACGAAGGCCTTGGTCGGCAAACCCTGGTAGCCAGCGAACCAGCATAGCGGCGACCGCTCGCGGTCGACCGCGAGAATGCCTGGCTCGCCGGCCGGCAGCTCGCGCCCCTGCTCGTCCAGCACCACGATCCGATGGCCCGGGGTGGCGAAGCCGGCCGAGCCCGGGTGCACCGGGTGCTGCAGGCCATGATGGTTGCACAGCACCATGCCCAGTTCGGTCTGCCCGTAGTGGTCGTGGATGGTCACCCCCAGTTCGTCGGCAAACCAGCGAATCACTTCCGGGTTCAACGGCTCACCGGCACTGCTGACAACGCGCAGGCGGCCTTTGACCGGTGCCGCGAAGGCATCGCCGGCCGCGATCAGCAAACGGTAAGCGGTGGGCGACCCGGCCAGGTTGGTGATGCCCAGCGTTTCGATCACCCGCACACAGCTTTCGACACTGAACGGGCCATCGTAGAAGGTGGTGGCATGCCCCAGGGACAGCGGCCCGGTGACGGCGTAGTACAAGCCATAGGCCCAGCCGGGGTCGGCCAGGTTCCAGAAGTTGTCTTCGCGGCGCAGGTCGATGGCATCGCGCATGTAGCCCTGGAAGGCGACGATGGCACGCAACGGTACTTCCAGCGGCTTGGCCGGGCCGGTGGTACCGGACGTGAACATCAGCAGGAACGGGTCGTCGCCCGAGCGCATCACGGGCTCGCATTCAGGCGCGGCGCCGGCCAGGCACTGCTGGAAATCCAGTTCGCCACTGCGGGCGTTCACCGTGATGACCGTCGGGCAGGCGTGTACATCGTCCAGCTTGCCCCGGTTGACGCTGTCTGTGACAACGACACGGGCGCGGGACTGTTCAAGACGGTGCTCGATGGCCTTGGGCCCGAAGGCGGTGAACAAGGGCTGGTACACCGCCCCGATGCGCCAGGTGGCCAGGATGCTGACCAGCAACTCGGGGGTGCGTGGCAACAGCCCCGCCACCCTGTCGCCCGCCTGCACGCCTTGCGCCTTGAGCACATTGGCGAACCGGGCGGCCAGCATGTGCAATTGCTCGAAGCTGTAGCGGGCAGTGTGGCCATCGCGATCGACATGCAGCAGTGCCACCTTGCCATGGCCTAGGTGGCGGTCACAGCACTCGACACAGGCGTTAAGGGTTTCGAGGTTGCCGTGCAGTGCCCCAGCTACGGTGTTGCCAAGCTCGAACAGGCGGACAGCCTCGGCGTAATCACGCATCGTCGGACTCCTGGTTTGTTGTTTTTGGAGTTAACCATCGGTCCGACGATGTTCGCGCCGCGCGTCACCCGCGGCAATGGCCAAAGCTGTCAATCTGGGTGACCGGTTTGGCCGTGCGCAGGCCGTGCAATGCGCTCGCGCGCTACCCTGCGGCGGGTCAAGCCCTGTTCAGGCGTTCCCGGGTCAAGCGCAGGGCCAAGGCTTCCAGCGCCTCCTGGCGGTCGCGCATCAGTGTTCGGGCCTGGGCGTCGTAGGCACCACTGCCCAACTGCTGCATACGCTCTTCCAGCGCCTCCATGGCCTGCTCGAATTGCTGCTGGATCAGGGCGAAGTCCTGTGGGTGTTCGGCGCGCAACACCTCAATCCAGAAGTCCCGCTGGCTGATGTAGCGCGTGATGTCTTCACTCGCCTCCCCTGCCAGCACTGCATTGCAGGCACGCTCCAGGTCGGTTTCAGAGACCACGGCCAACGCACCGAACAGCATGTACCGTGGCTGGCCGATCAGGTTCAAGCGTTCAGCCAGCCCTGTGCGGTAGGCCAGGCTGACCTCGACTTCCTCTTCGGCATGATCGCCGCGCTGCCAACGGCCATCCGCGTAGCGGCTGTTGATGTCCGCCCTGGCCACTGCCAGTACGGTGTCAAGGCGGTACAGGCGCCGTGCCAGCACCAGCCGCGCATCACGGGTAGCCACAGGCTCACCGCCCTGGGTGGCGTGCAGTACCTGGTACCGGACCTCCAGGTTGCTGAAGCAATTGGCGAGATTGTCGGCGCACGCACGTGGTTCGTCGGCCAGCGCGAACAAGGCTTCGCGCAGGTCGCGGTCCACCGACAGCGCCTCGACCAGGGGCCACACCCTGGCGCCCAGTTGTTCAGGCGCAAGGCGGAACTCGGCACTCTGGGTCATCCCCACCAGCAGTTCGAAGAATGCATCACTGCCAGGTTCACTGCGCAAGGCCTGCCACAGCTCGCGGCCTAGGGCCTGGTCAGCCTCTGCGCGCGTGCCCAGCCATGCGTGCATGGCCTGCTCTTGTGCACCTTCGCCAAGCATGAGCGGGACGGGCACGATTTCAGGTGCATAGAGTTGCTCGCGCAACGCAGTGGGCAGCGCGTTGCCTTCCACGTCCACGACCTGCCTCACCGCGGCCGGGGCGTCGAGCAATGCCTGGGGCAGCTCGGCAATCTGGTTGTCGCGCAGATCGGCATACTCCAGGCGCGCACACCATTGCAGGCCTGAAGGCATGCTGGTCAGCCCGGTACGCCGCAAGCGCAGCCGCTGCAGCCGGTGCAGCCCCGATACATCCAACTGTAGAGCGCCCAGCGGGTTGTCGTTCAGGTCCAGCCGGCGCAAATTGACGCAGCGCAACAACGCAGCCACTTGCCCCGCGCTGGGGCGGATGCGGTTGTTGCGCAGTATCAGCTGGTTCAGCTCGGGCATCTCTTCAAGGCCCTCGGGTAGCTCACGCAGGGCATTGTCGCTCAGGTCGAGCGTGCGCAGGTGCCGGAAGCAGCCCAGGAAACCAGGGGGCAGCGCAGGAACGTGCAAACCTGCCAGTGTCAGTTCCGCCACATGGCCAAAGCTGCTGCCCTGCGGCAACGTCGGCAACTCCCCTACCGCCATGTCAGCCACGTGCAGCCGCAGGCCGACCGGGTTGTTTTGCGCATCGAACACCCGCTCACCTTCCAGCCGCCAGCCGCGGAGCAATGCAGAGGCCAACCGCCGGCGCGCATGCCGGGCCGGGCCCATGACGCGGAACACCCAGCGCTGCAGCTCTTCGTTCAGGCGCCGGAATTCCTGTTCCTGCAGCAACAGGCTGTCGAAGGGCGAGCCGTCGATCTCTGCCATGATCCCCAGGTAACGCTCGACATCGTCATCACTGAACGACGGGTAAAGCCCACGCAGGCGGTTGCGCAACATCTGCTCGATCGACGATGCGGAAGGTAGCCTGCTGGCGCCGCCGCCGAGCAGGTAACCCAGGCGCCCGTCAGGCAAGCGTCGCATCGAGGTGCCCAGCGCCCGCGCTTCACGCCACCCAAGCAGCTTCAGCAGGTCCGAGGAACGCTCGGGTATCGCGCCTTGCAGGGCCAGGCGCAAGCTGTCGGCAGCAGCCCCACCCGTGGTACCCAGGCGCTGGCGAGACGCGCTCGGCAGGCACGCCGCCAGGACCTCGAACAGCCCAGCGGGTTCTGCCACCTCCCGTTCGGCAGGCAGGCCCTGTTCGTCATACAGGGTGAAGGCCCCGTCGCGCCAGACCATGACCAGCGTCTGCTGGCTGCCCGCCTGGGGAAGCAACCGTTCCTGCAAAGGGCCGAACACTGACCGGTCCCGCAACTCCAGGTTGAACATGCTTTGCGCAAACCCCTGCCGACGCAGCAGGGCAAACGCCAGCGCGACCGCATCGGGGTGATAGCTGCAGCGCAGGTAGAACACCTCGCGCGCCCTTGTCAGGCGGGCCAGTTGCAACGAGGCACGGGCCTGTTGCGCCAAGCCCAGGGGGAGCCGGCCGGTGCTTTCCATCTGCGCCCGCATGGCATCGCTGGCGTGGCTCAGCACGTCGAGCGTGTAGGCGTGCGGCAAGCCGGGATAGTCGCGCGTCAGCAGGCTCTGCAAATTGTCTGCACCGAGGTGGCAACACGAGAAGTACTCGAACATCCCTTCGCGCAGGCTCTGCGCATGCAACGCGATCTGCGCGAGCTGGGCAGGCAGCGTATCCGCCTCGATATCCAGCTCATGCACGCACCACTGCAACAGCTCGGTATCGTTCACGGTGGTATCGAGCTGCTGGAAAAACGTTACAATCCTGGCCTCCACCGCAAACCGCTCGAGGGTGTCGCGCAGCTGAACCGGAAGGGGCCGCTCCTCAACCAGCAAACCGCGCAGAAAAGCCTCGTCGACATCGGCCACTTTCAGTATCTGCGTCAATCGCTCTGGGGCAAGTGACTGTGCGGCCGGCCACAATCGCGCCAGCAGACGTGCAGTGCCCTGCCATTCCAATGGCCGTTCAGTCACCAGGCGCCAGGCGCGCTCGCCATTGGTTTGCAAGGCTGGCCCGTAAACATCGGGACCCTCCCGGTGCAACAACCGCCAGGTACCGTTGCGATCCTCGCGCACGCTGTACAATGCCTCATCGCAACGCCACCAATGGCCGCTGCCATCGGTCAACAGACCGTTCTCCAGCGTGGTCAATGGCGCTGCTGGCAGCGCCTGGCGGTAAGGGGCCAGGTCATCGTGCCACAAGCGTGCCTGGCCCGCCTCATTGGTCACCGGGTGCAGTTGCCCGACAAAGGCGCTGTGCAAGGCATAGGCCCCGCCAAGCACAACGCCGTTGACCGCCAGCGAGGTGGCCACCTGCATCATGTGCTGCAAGGCTTCGTGCTGATGGCCCTGGCTCCAGTCACTGAAACCTTCGAACACCTGCCCCAGCAGTTGCCTTGCCATGTCGGCCATCAACAGCGTGCCAACCACCGGCACGAACAACCCGGCCAGGTTGAGCAACACCTCGCCGACACCCTCCAGGGCACGCAACCGCTCAGCCGCAGCATCGCTATCGGCCTGTTCGGTGGGCACCGCCAGGTATTGGGCATCGGCCTTGATGCGCTGAATGTGCCAGGCGGCCATCTGCTCGAAGATGGGCGTCGACGTCGAGAGCCTGCGCGGTTGCAGATCAGGCTCGTCGTCTTGCAGGCGTGTGGCGAGCAACGCCTGGTAGCCGGCACGCTCGCTGAGCGCAATCCGCCGTGCAAACGCGCTGCGGTAATGGGGAGCAGCCATTACCGCGACCAATGCGCGGTTGGCAGTGGGCCAATCAGGGTAGTACTGCAGTGGCCGAGCCTGATCATCTGGCAGGTACAACAGCACCCCCTTGAGCAGCAGCAACCTCCCTGTCCCACCGACGGCAATCGACCACGAGTCGAGCAATTCGATGACCAAGGCGCCGTCCACCCGGCAACCCAGCACCTGCAGCCCGCCCACCCGAACATAATGGCTGCCGGGGTTCGTCGGGGTGTCGCCACGACCCAGTTGGCGCAGCATCCGCACTTCATTGATCTTGAGCTGCCCCTTGAGGGTGGCAATTTCTGTAGCCAGCGCCAGTTCCAGGCGCTTGTCCAAGGCCAGGTCGCGTTCAAAGGCCGCGTTCATGATCGCGGCCAGATGCCCCTGGTAGGCCTTGCCGACATCGGCTTCCCGGCAGGCGGCCACGACCGCGTCGATAGTTGCAGGCAGGGCTTGTTCTTCACGCTCGGGCGCAATGGGCGGCCGTACCAGCGCGGTCTGCTCGAAGAACGACTCCCTGGGCTTGAAGTTCTGTAACAGCTTTTCCAGCGCGGGCACCCTGACGAAGTACGATTCGAACTGGCGGATGCCGCCAAGGTCCACACGCAGGCGCCGGCGCTCTTCACGCCAGGTCAGCCGATCAAGCGGTACACCAAGGCCCAGGGCGCCGTTCAGGCGCGCCTCGGCAAACGCCATCAGTGGCTGCAGGTGTTCGGTAACACTGCTGAGTGTGCGCTGGCTGGCAAGGTGCGCATCCAGTGCAGACTGCAGCGCAGCAAGGCCAACAGGGCTGGCCTTGCTTAGCCAGGCAGGCAAGCGGTTGGCAATGAAGCGCTCTACCGGGTGTTGGAGCCAGGGTTGTACAGGTTGCGAGGGCATGTCAGTGTTCCTTGACGGGGATCATGACCCCCGACTGTGCCGCCTTCGCCAGCGGCGATGGCAGCAGGAAACGATCGCCTGCCGCCAACGCCCGGCAGTCACCCCGAAGCGCGCTCAGTCCTGCTGCCTGACCCCGTGGGCAGGTCCATCGCCTCGCGGGTCAAACGCAACAGCAACGCCTCGATCGCCGCCTTGCGCTCTTCCGCCAGCCTGTCGAAATCGCGCAGGTAGGCGCCTTCATTGGCCGCCTCCGCGCCCAGCCCCTCCATGCGGCCCCAGAAAGGCGCTTCCACGGCATTGAACGCTGCTGGTTGTTCGCGCCGCAGGTACTCCTGCCAGAAATCACGTTGCGCGATGAAGCGGGGCAACTGCTCGGTAGCCTCCGCTTCACGCACCGTTGCAGCCGCTGCAGCCAGTTGCTGCCGGCTGACGGCGGCGATGGTCTCGAACTGCATCGTTCTCGGCTGCCCTGGCAGGTCCAGCTCCTCAGCCAGGCCGGTGCGATACGCCAGGCTGACCTCGACTTCATCGACATGCTGCCCTTGCGCCAGGCGCGCCTTCACATCCTCTCGGGCCAGGCGCTCCACCTGTTCCAGACGAAACAGCTGCCTGGCCACACGCAAGCGGGTGATCCGTGCGGCCACGGGTTCCACCTGTTGCAATGACTGGCGCAGATACAAGCGCACTTCCAAGGCACTGAAACAGCTCGCGACGCTGTCGGCACAGGTTCGCGGGTCGGCAGCCAGGTTGAACAGTTCTTCGCGCAACACCGTGTCGCTCTGCATCGCCTCCAGCATGCGCCACACACGCCGCCCCAGGTCATCGGGAATGACCTGATAATCGCGCGTGTCGGTCAGCTCCGTCAGCAACCGGAAGAATGCATCGCTGCCTTCTTCACGCTGAACGCCATCCCACCGGGCCTCACTGAAACCCCGCTGCGGCGCCGCGACCAACGCCAGCCAACGCTCGCGTGCGGTGGCGATGGCCAGCAAAGGCTCGTCAACGGCAGCCTCCACTGCACCTGCGGCAAGCATGCGCTGCCTGACGGCATTCGACAGCGGGTTACCCGATAACTGCACCGCCCGCCGCAACCCCTCAGGCGCCTCCAGCAGCGGCTCTGGCAGTGCACCGATATGGTTGTCGCGCAAATCCGCGAGCTCCAGCAACCGGCAGCGGTGCAACTGCGCAGGTACCGTCTGCAAGTTGGCGCCGCGCATGTGCAGCTCGCGCAGGCGCCCCAAGGTGTCCAACTGCAGCGCAATGGCGCCCAGGGGGTTGTGATTCAGATCGAGGACACGCAGGCGCGTCAGGCTGCCGAGGGTTGCAACACCCGCCGCCGTCATGCGGATCTGGTTGCCAGCCAGGCTGAGGTTGGTCAGGTGCGACAGGTGCCTGAGGTCGGCGGGCACCTCGCTCAGGCGATTGCCACTCATGTTCAACCAGCGCAGTTGGGTGAAACAGCGCAGGAAGCTGGCCGGCACATGCTCCACGGCCAGGTCGCTGAGTATCAGTTCAGCAAGATGGTTGAAATCGGTGCCCGCCGGCAGCTCCGGCAGGCTGCGCAAGGGTACGCCCGTCAGGCTCAGGCGCATGCCCTGGGACACGCCGTGCTGGTCGACGATCCGCTCGCCGATCAGGCGCCAGCTGCGTCGCAGTTCGCCTGCAGCAGACAGCCGCGCCGCCTGGCTGGCACTGTTGCGGGTACCCTCCACCCACCGTGTCAACGCGTCGCTGAACCTGCGGTACTGTTGTTCCTGCAGCAACAGATTGCAGAACGCCGAACCTGGCCGCTCCAGCAGCAGCTCCAGAAAGGTCTCCACTTCCTCTTCATTGAAACCTGGATAGAGGCTTCGAATGCGGGTACGCAACACGCGCTGGCTGAAGTTACCCGCTGCGCCCCTGCCGCTGAGCACGTAGCCGACCCGGCCATCGGGCAGGCGCCGAACAGGGTTCGGCGGCACGCCAACGTCACTGGCACCCAGTAATTTCAACAGCGCAGCACGCCCCTGCGGTAGCCACCGTTGCAGGGCCAGGCGCAGTGCACTGTACGCTTGGTCGCCCTGCCAACCCAGGCGTTGCCTGTCTGCCGTGGGCAGGCAGGCCAGCAGCGCTTCGTAGAATTCAAGCGGCCGCTGCGCGCTGGCCTGTAGCTCGGTACCGGTCACGTCATACAGGCGGTAGTGGCCCTCCTGCCGGACCATCACCACGTTGGCGGCGGTTTGTTCCGGCTCAGGCAGCTGCGCCAGCCTACGCCCCGCAAGCGACCCCTCACGCAGTTCCACCTGCGCTGTTGCCGGCCACTTGGCGTGCTCGCGCAACAGGCAGAACACCAACTCGTCCAGGCCGGGGTGGTGGCTGCCAGCCAGAAACAGCCCTTCACGCATGCGCGTCAGCCTGGCCACCTGCAACAGCTCGCGGGCCTGCTGCGCCACCGCCAACGGCAGGCGCGCCTGGGTGCGCAGGATGACCCGCTGCTCGGTCGAGATATGCCGCAGAACCTCCAACACGTAGGCCGCTGGCAAGCCCGGAAAATCGCGGCGTATGAGCCAGGCCTGGGCGTCTGCCTCCAGATAGCGGCCGCCCAGGTAGTCCAGCAGCCGGGGGCGCAGGCTGGCCGCATGCCGGGTAACCTGCACCACCTGCTCATCCCGCGGCAGCGCTTGCAGCCCAAGGGCGTCCAGGCACCATTGCCACAGCTGACCGTCCGCACTGCCCACCTGGGCGAAGAAACGCTCGATTCTTTCACCTGCAGCAAAGCGCTCCAACGTGTCACGTAACGCGACCGGCATCGGTCGCTTCTCCACCAGCAAACCGCGCAAATACTCCTCGGATACGTCGGCAACCCTGAGCACCTGCGCAACCCGCGCCGAGCCCAATGATGATGATGCAGGCCACAGGCGCTGCAGCAGCCCTTGGGCCCCTTGCCATTCCAGCGGCCGTTCGCCGGCCAGTTGCCAGGAGGCTTCAGCGTTCCACTCCAGGGCAGGGCCGAAGGCCTTGTCATCGGTGACGTCCTGCAAGCGCCAAGGGCCATGCTCACCCTGCGCCCGTACCCGCCAGTAGCTACCGTCGTGGTACCACCAGTGCCGAACCCCATCGCTCAGCAGGCCATTGTCCAGTTCGCGCAGCGTTCCGCTCGGCCGCGCGCTCTGGTAACGCGTCAGGTCGTTAGACCAAAGCCGTTGCTGCCCTGCATCGTTGGTGACGGGCTCCAGGCCATCGACAAAAGTACTGCGCACGAAGCCACGCGCCACCACCGTGGCGCCGCCGGCAACCGCCGCCGTTACCGCCAGGTTCTCCGCCACCCCCAGCAAATGCTCGATAGCCTCATGCTGATGGCCCAGGCTCCAGTGCCTGGCCCCTTCGTAAACCTCCGACAAGGTCTGCACGACCATGTCGGCAAGCAGCAATGCGCCAACCGTCGGCACGAACAACCCCGCCAGGTTGAGCAGTGCCAGCCCTGCCGACGCCAACGCGTGCTCACGTGCCAGCGTCTGGCTGGAATCGGCATCAGCGGTGGGCACCGCCAGGAACCGTGCATCCTCGCGAATCCGTTGCAACTGCTGTACCGCCAGGCCTTCGAACTGACCCTGCGGCAGGTTGGCGAAGGTCGGCTCCAGATCAGGTTCCTCATCGGCCAGCCGCTTGGCCAGGGTGGCGACGAATCCTGCCCGCTCATGCAAGGCAATGCGTTCCACCAGCGCCGCATACCGAGCGGGATCCTTGAACATCTCGACCAGCTCGAAGTTCACCACACGCCAGGAAACCAAGTGCCGGAAGGCAGCGTGGGCATCGTCCGACAGCACCAGTTGCACACTGCCGGCATACCGCTGGTTGCCGTTGGCAACCTCAACCACCAGTGCCCCGTGCACCGTGCAACCCAGCACCTGCAACGGGCCGCAGCGCACGGTGCGGCCGTTTGAAAGGGCAGTTCTGCGGCCTGCCACTATATCGCGCACTATCTGTACATCCTCTGCCGGCAGAAGCCCGCGTGTGGCGGCTATCTCCAGTTGCAAGGCCAGGGTTCGGCGCAAGCTGGTGGCCAGAGTTTGCTCAAAGGCAGGGGTGAACAACCGGGCCAGGTGTTCCTGGTAGCGTGCGCCCACATCGGTACTGCGGCAGGCCTCTACAATCCGTGCCGCATCATCGAGGGCCACACGTTCCGGCACGTCGGTAGCGGGGTCTGCGGGGTATACCAGTGCCGTCTCCAGATAAAAGGATTCGCCGCTGGCAAAGTTTTGCATCAACCTCTGCAACGCCGGCACCCTCACGAAGTAGGACTCATCCGTGGGCAATTTTCCTGGCTCGACCTTGAACCTGCGCCGCTGCTCGCGCCATTCCAAGCGGTCAAGATCCAGCAGCGCGCCGCCCTCCCGGTGAAGGCCCTGGGTCAGCAAGCGGCGGGCAAACGCATCGATCGGCTGCAACTGCCGGAGTACAGCCGACATTTCAGCCTGGCTTGTGAGGTAGGCGCTATAGGCATCGCGCAGCGCCATGATTTGTGAGGCGCTGGCCCGCCTCAACCAATCAGGCAGTATCTGGCTGATGAAATCATCCGTCGCGCGTTCGAGCTTGGGGTGCAGGGGTGCCTGTGGCATGAAGGGGTGCTCCTTTGGCTGGAAACCCCCGACGCTGACGCATTGGCGCTGTGTGCAGCAGACGGAATCAGTTGCCAGCGTGGCGAGCCTGGACCACCGCGCGGTATTGCCCCGGGTTGCAGCCGAACCACTTGCGAAAGGCCTTGTAGAACGAACTGGCATCGGCAAAACCCAGCCGTTCGGCGATCTCGCCCATGGCTGGCTCGGCGCCGACCAGCCAGGTGGTGGCAAGCTCGCGCCGCACACTGTCCTTGAGCCCCTGGTAGGTCTGCCCCTCTTCAGCCAGGCGCCTGCGCAGCGTAGAAGCAGACAGGCACAGCGTTTGCGCCAAGTGCTCCAGCGCTGGCCATTGTGCAGGTGCCTGGCGCAGCAGATCGGTACGAATGCGCCGCGCCAGGCTGGACGGGTCACGGTAACGCACCAGGATGTTGGCGGGCGCTTCGGCGAGAAAACGCTGCAATTCCTGCTCGCTGCGCCGCACCGCCAGGCCAAGGCAATCGGCGGGGATGATCATGCGCGTACGCGGGCGGCCGAACTGCAGGCTTTCGGAAAACATCACCCGGTAATCATCACAGAACGGTGGCTCGGCGCAGCGCAGGTCGATCGCCAGGATGGGGATGCGCCGCCCGGCCAGCCAGCAGGCCACGCCATGCACGATCATCCAGAAGGTGAAGTAGGTGAAGGCACGGCGCGGCTCCGCGCGCGGTTCGTTGATAACGATCTCGGCCAGGCCCGGTTGGCGCACCAGGCACGGCTGCAGGTCTTCGAGCATCAGTGCCAGAAAGCCCAGGGCCGTTTCCAGGCCTTGCCCCAGGGTTGGCTGAGCCATGCTCGCACGGCACATGAACGCCAGGCTGCCAGTGCGCAGCCCGCGAGGGTCCATGGCAAAGAACTCGTCATTGCAGCGCCGGGCCAGCAAGCGCCACAGGCGCGCATAGGATTGCGCGGCAACGCGCGCCTCGGGCAGCTCGAGGCAACTGGCATCGATGCCGGCACGCGCCAGCAGGGCGGCATTGGCTTCGCCCGCTGGGCAGGTCTGCATCAGCGCCTCACGCACCAGTTGCATGGAGATCGTATCTTTCGTGCTCATCGGTTGTTCCGGGCCCAGTCACCGGCCATCTTAGGCCGCTGGCGCGAAAACACCAGCCCTTGGTCACACCGCGCAACTGCCATGGCCGGCCGTCACTGCGGCAATTGCACCTGTGGCTTGGCCTCGGCGAAGATCGCCCAGCTGGACATGAACAGCGCCGCGATCAACGGCCCGATAACGAAGCCGTTGAGCCCGAACACCGTCAACCCACCCAATGTGGATACCAGGATCAGGTAGTCCGGCATGCGCGTGTCCTTGCCTACCAGAATCGGCCGGAGCAGGTTATCCACCAGGCCGATCACCAGCACCCCGAACGCGGTCAGGATGATGCCCGGCAATATCGCCCCGGTCAGCAGGAAGTAGACGGCCACGGGTGCCCAGACAATGCCCGCGCCCACCGCCGGCAGCAGCGACAGCAACGCCATCAGCACCCCCCAGACCAGGGCACTGGGAATATCCAGCACCCAGAAGATGAAGCCACCCAACGCACCTTGGGTCACGGCCACCAGCACGTTGCCCTTGACCGTGGCCCGCACCACCCGGTTGAACTTCAGTTGCAAGCGGCGTTTCTGGTGCTCGGGCAGCGGCACTGCCAGGCGCACACGGCGGGCCACATCGGCGCCTTCACGCAGGAAGAAGAACAGCAGGTACATCATGATGCCAAAGCCGATCAGGAACTCGAACGTACCTTGGCCAAAGCTGAAGGCCTGGCTGGCCAGCACCTGGCTGCCCTGGGTCGCCCACTTGGTGATCTTGTCGCGCAAACCATCGAGGTTGCCCACGCCCAGGTGGTCCAGCCCGTTTTGCGCGAACGCCGGCAGCATGTCCTTGCCCCGTTCGACGTAACCGGCAATGTCCAGCTGCCCGCTTTCGATCCGTTGGTACAGGGTCGCGCCTTCCTGCACCAGCAGCAGGCTGGTGATGATCACCGGCAGCACCGCCACCAGCAGGCAGATCATGGTCGTGGTGATCGCTGCCAGGTTGCGCCGGCGACCAAAACGCATCACCAGGTTGCGCTGCAGCGGGGCAAACAGGATAGCCAGCACAACCGCCCAGAATATCGCGCCGTAGTACGGCAGCAGGATCCACACGAAAGCGATGGTCACCAGCGCCAGGAGTACCGCGAGGGCTTTGTTCTGTAGGGCAGTTTCATTCATTGCAGGTCCTCGAATGGCGTATGCGATATTAGTTCGCGCCGCTTGGCCAAAAGTGCCGCTACATCCGTTGATATATATCAAAACATGCACCAGCCCCGTGCCTTAGCATCCGCGCCCTTTGCCCCGGTGCGCACCATGACCCTGATCAGCAAGCCCGAACTCCTGGCCCCTGCCGGCACCCTCAAGACCATGCGCTATGCCTTCGCCTATGGCGCCGACGCGGTCTATGCCGGCCAGCCGCGCTACAGCTTGCGGGTGCGCAACAACGAGTTCGACCACACCAACCTGGCACTGGGCATTGCCCAGGCCCACGCGCTGGGCAAGCGCTTCTACGTCGTGGTCAACATCGCCCCGCACAACGCCAAGCTGAAGACATTCCTCAATGACCTGGCACCGGTGATCGCCATGGCGCCGGACGCGCTGATCATGTCAGACCCCGGCCTGATCATGCTGGTGCGCCAGCATTTTCCGGACATGCCGGTGCACCTGTCGGTACAGGCCAACACGGTAAACTGGGCCAGCGTACAGTTCTGGCAAGGCATGGGCCTTGGCCGGGTGATCCTGTCACGCGAGTTGTCACTGGAAGAAATCGGCGAAATCCGCCAACAGGTGCCGGGCATGGAGCTGGAAGTGTTCGTGCATGGCGCCCTGTGCATGGCCTACTCCGGCCGCTGCCTGTTGTCGGGTTACCTCAACAAGCGTGATGCCAACCAGGGCACCTGCACCAACGCCTGCCGCTGGAAGTACGATGCCACGCCCGCCACCGAGAACGCCGTGGGCGACATCGTTCGCCAAGTGCAGCCCACCCTGGGCCTGGGCGCCCCTACCGACCAGGTGTTCCTGCTGCAGGAAAGCAACCGGCCCGGTAGCGAAATGCCGGCGTTCGAAGATGAGCACGGTACCTACATCATGAATGCCAAGGACCTGCGCGCCATCCAGCACGTGGAACGTCTGGTCGGCATGGGCGTGCATTCGCTGAAGATCGAGGGCCGCACCAAGTCGCATTTCTACTGCGCCCGCGCCGTGCAGGCGTACCGCCAGGCAATCGATGACGCAGTGGCCGGGCGCCCCTTCGACCGCGCGCTGATGGACAACCTGGAGTCGCTGGCACAACGGGGCTACACCGAAGGTTTTCTGCGCCGCCACGTGCACGACGAGTACCAGAACTACCAGCGTGGCAACTCGGTGTCCGAGCGCCAGCAGTTCGTTGGCGAGCTGACCGGGGTGCGCGTCGACGGCCTGGCCGAGGTCAAGGTGAAGAACCGCTTCAGGGTGGGCGACCACCTCGAGCTGATGACCCCGCGCGGCAACTACCATTTCGACTTGCAGCGCCTGTGCAACGGTCAGCGGCAGGCCATCGGGGTAGCGCCGGGTGATGGCCACGTGGTCTATTTGCCGGTTCCGGAACAGGTCGCCCTCGACCACGCGTTGCTGATGCGTGACCTTGCCCCCGAAGCAGCCACCCGCTGAGAATCCTGTACTATGGACCGGTTTGCTCTGAAGGAGTGTTGCGACATGCTGCGTAAACATCTGTTGACCCTGGGCCTGCTGGCCATGAGCGGCCTGGCCCAGGCTGGCGACACCATCGACGTGTACCGCGACCCCAACTGCGGCTGCTGCAAGGCCTGGATCAGCCACCTGCGCGATAACGGTTTCACCGTCAACGACCATGTCGAACCGAACATGAGCTCGGTCAAGCAGCGCCTGGGCGTGGCCCCACGCCTGGCTTCGTGCCATACCGGTGTGATCGACGGCAAGTTCGTCGAAGGCCACGTGCCGGCCGAACAGGTACGCCTGTTGAGCCAGCGCAACGACCTCAAGGGCTTGGCCGTGCCGGGCATGCCGATGGGCTCACCGGGCATGGAAATGGGCGACCACAAGGATGCCTACCAAGTGATCGGGGTGACCCAGGGCGGCCAGGACACCGTGGTCGCCAACTACTGATGCTCGGCCTGTGGGCGCTGTTTTTCAGTGCCTTTGGCGCCGCCACCCTGCTGCCGCTGCAATCGGAAGCCGTGCTGGTCGGGCTGTTGCTGGGCCAGCCCGAGGCCTGGGCCACCCTGCTGCTGGTCGCCACCTTGGGCAACGTGCTCGGTTCGGTGGTGAACTGGCTGTTGGGCCGGGCCATCGAGCACCTGCGCGACAAGCGCTGGTTCCCCTTCAGCACCGCGCAGTTGGCGCGTGCGCAGCAGCGCTACCAGCGCTGGGGACAATGGTCGCTGCTGCTCAGCTGGATGCCGGTGATTGGCGACCCCTTGACGCTGATTGCCGGGATCATGCGTGAACCGTTCTGGCGCTTCCTGCTGCTGGTGAGCGTGGCCAAAGCAGGGCGCTATGCAGTGCTCACCATGATCACCCTGGGCTGGTTTCACGCTCGGTAACACCTTTCGCCCTCCCCTTGGTCCATGGGCTGTTACAGTGCTTTTTTCCTACAAGGTTCTACAGGGAGTTCTCCCATGCTGCGCGCAACAGCTCTGGCCTTGGCGTGCCTGGCCGGCGGTTCGGCCGTCGCTGCCGAATCGCCCACCTTCGGCCCCCAGCTCGAAGGTTTCCGCTACCCGCATCCGCTCCAGCATTTCGACTTCAAGTCCCAGGGCCAGGCCCTGCAGATGGGCTACATGGACGTGCCTGCACAAGGCCAGGCCAACGGCCACAGCGTGGTGTTGATGCACGGCAAGAACTTCTGCGCCGCTACCTGGGAAACCACCATCGAGGCGCTGAGCAAGGCCGGCTACCGAGTGATCGCCGTCGACCAGGTCGGCTTCTGCACGTCCAGCAAACCGGCGCACTATCAGTACAGCTTCCAGCAGCTGGCAGACAATACCCATGCCCTGCTGGAGCGCCTGGGGGTCAAGCGTGCCAGCGTGCTCGGCCACTCAACAGGCGGCATGCTCGCCACCCGCTACGCGCTGATGTACCCGCAACAGGTCGAGCGGCTGGCAATGGTCAACCCGATCGGCCTGGAAGACTGGAAGGCGCTTGGCGTGCCCTACCGTACCGTGGACCAGTGGTATGCCCGCGAGCTGAAGCTCAATGCCGAGGGTGTACGCGAGTATGAGCGCAAAACGTATTACGCGGGCCGCTGGAAGCCGGAATACGAGCGCTGGGTGCAGATGCTGGTGGGGCTAAACCAGGGCCCCGGGCATGAAGCGGTGGCGTGGAACTCGGCATTGATCTACGACATGATTTTCACCCAGCCGGTGTACCACGAGTTCAAGGACCTGCAGATGCCCACCTTGCTGTTGATCGGCGACAAGGACAGCACGGCGATCGGCAGTGATATCGCGCCGCCGCAGGTCAAGGCCAGGCTGGGCAAGTACGCCGAACTGGGGCCGCAGGTGACCAAGCTGATCCCCAAGGGCGAGCTGATCACCTTCGAAGGCATGGGGCACGCGCCGCAGATCGAAGAGCCGGTCAGGTTCAACCGCACGCTGATCGAATGGTTGGGGCGCTGAGCGCTGAGCGGCTGTCGGGCTTAGCCCCCTCCAAACCGCTGCAGTTGCATCTCCCGTAGCCGGCTCAGGGTGCGTTGAAAAGGGAACGCCAGGTAACCCTGGGTGTAGAGGGCATCCAGCGGTACGTGCGCTTCCAGGTACAATGCCACCCGGCGGTCATAACACTCGTCGACCAGGGCAATGAACCGGCGCACCGCGTCGTCCTTGGGCGACAAGGCGGGTAGCTGGCGATCGCCCGCCGCTACCCGCAGCGCCGCATCCTCGGTGCCACGGGCAATGCGCCCCGCCCGCTGTTCACCGCCCAGCGCCGGCACTGCCGATAACACAATGGCTGCAAAACGGTCGCACAAAGCCATGAAATCCACGGCTGCCAGGGGTTGCTCGCACAGGTCGGCAAAACGGCACCAGATGGCGTGGTCATTGCGGCGCACCACCTGGACTTGCCGGGTGCCGATCGGCAACGGCCGGTCGGTGCCGCCATCGTCGGGGCCAAGCTGGCGGAACACCTCGCCCAGCCGGCTGGCCTGCCCCGCCTCTACCACCCAGTAGCGCTGCTGCGCTGCGCCGGGGTGCAGGCGGTGATCCTGCCCGCCAGCCACCGGCAGCACCTGCATGTGGCGCTGGATTGCGGCGATAGCCGGCAGGAAGCGCTCGCGGTTGAAACCGTCGCGGTACAGTTGCTCGGGTGGCTGGTTGGACGTGGCGACAACCACCACACCCTCGTCGAACAGCACCTGGAACAGCCGGCCAAGAATGATCGCATCGCCAATGTCGTTGACGAACAGTTCGTCGAAGCACAACACCCGGATCTGGCCGGCGAGCTCCCGGGCCAGCGCTTGCAATGGGTCGGCAGTGCCGTTCAGCTGAAACAGGCGCTGGTGCACCCACGCCATGAAATGGTGGAAATGCTGGCGTCGGCTGGGCACGGTCAGGCAGCGATGGAACTGGTCCATCAGCCAGGTCTTGCCACGGCCGACCGGCCCCCATAGGTAAATACCCTGGGCCGGGCGGCCCTGTTCAAGGGCCTGAAAACAGCCCTGCAAGGCGTCAACGGCGCGCGCCTGGGCAGGGTCGGCGACATAGCCCTGGGTCGCCAGGGCTTGCTGGTAAAGGAATTGCGGGGTCATGGCCATGCCGCATTCTACACGGCCAAGGGCGCGCCAGGTTCAGGGCTCCTTGCTCAGGCCGACCTTGAGCAGCGCGCCATCCTTGTCATCGGTGAGTACGTACACATACCCATCCGGCCCCACCCGTACATCGCGGATGCGCGCTTTCAGATCACCGAGCAGGCGCTCTTCATGCACCACGTTGTCACCCTTCAATTGCAAGCGGATCAGTTCCTGCGTGGCCAGCGCACCAATGAACAGGTTGTGGTCCCACGCCTTGAAGGTGGGGCTGTCGTAGAACGCCATCCCGCTGATGCCCGGCGACTTCTCCCAGACCTGGTGTGGGTCGACCATACCCTTGACATGCTTGCCCTTGGCCTCGGGAATCGGCAGCAGCGAATAATTGATGCCATGGGTGGCGACCGGCCAACCGTAGTTCTTGCCGGCCTCGGGAATGTTGATTTCATCACCACCGCGCGGGCCGTGTTCGTGGGTCCACAGCTTGCCAGTCCAGGGGTTGAGCGCAGCACCTTGCTGGTTGCGGTGGCCATACGACCAGATTTCCGGCCGCACATTGTCCCTGCCGACAAACGGGTTGTCCTTGGGCACCTTGCCATCCGGCCAGATTCGCACGACCTTGCCCTGCAGTTTGTCCAGGTCCTGCGCGGTAGCGCGCTGGTTGTTCTCGCCCAGGGCGATGAACAGGTAGCCATCGCGGTCGAACACAAGCCGCGAGCCGAAATGGTTACCCACCGACAGCTTGGGCTGCTGGCGGAAGATCACGTTGAAGTTCTCCAGCCGGGCGCGGTCTTCGGACAATTGCCCGCGGCCGACCGCCGTGCCGGCCTTGCCGTCACTGCCCTCCTCGGCGAAGGACAGGTAGACCGTGCGGTCTTTGGCAAAGTCTGGCGACAACGCCACATCCAGCAGGCCACCCTGGCCCTCGGCCCACACTTTCGGCACGCCATTGATGGGCGGGCCGACCTTGCCCTCGGCGTTGACCAGGCGCAGGTTGCCGGCACGCTCGGTGACCAGCATGTCCTTGCCACCCGGCAGGAAAGCCAGTGCCCATGGGTTGCGCAGGCCATCGGCCACGGTGCTGACGGTCAGGCTGCCTTCTTCACTGGGAAACTGCTGTTCGGACGCGGCCTGGGCCAGCAGGGGCAGCAGCGCAGCGGCGGTCAGGGTGGCTAGCCAGGGTGCTCGGAGCATGCACAATTCCTTTCAAGTGGGCTTATGGCGCACGCGGGTTGTCGCGCGCTGGCCGGGACGGTTCCAGGTTCGGGGTTTGCTGCTGGCGACGCAGGTTGTCGCCATTGCCGATGCCGCGGTTGTCCAGCGTGGGCACACGCTGTTGCGGCTCGGTAGACGGGCCGCGCACCGGCGGGGTGGCCGGCAGGCTGCCTTGGCGGCTGTTGGGGTTGGCGCGCTGAATCGGGCTGTTGTACGGGTTGCGGTAGTCGGCAGCGAGCTGCAACGGTGGCTGCGGAGCCGCGTGCACGGGCAGGCACAAGGCCAGGCCAAGGGCCAGCGTGGGCAATGTCGGACTCATGCTTCACCTCCTGTAGGAAAACGCGGCGCCTGCTGGCTTTGATAGCCTGAGGCGCCAGGGGTTCGCGGCCAGATGTGTGAAAGCAGGTGGAGTTGCATCCTGATGTTTCAGCAGGCGCCGTGGGGGCCGCTGGCGGCCCCGCCCTCATTGGCCGGTATCGACCTTGTGCCGAGCGGCATACAGGCACAGCATCTCCATCGCCAGGGTTGCCCCGGCCAGTGCGGTAATGTCGGCATGGTCGTAAGCCGGTGCCACTTCCACCAAGTCCATGCCTACCAGGTTGATGCCGCGCAGCCCGCCGAGAATCTCCAGTGCCTGCACCGTGCTCAAGCCACCACACACCGGCGTGCCGGTGCCAGGCGCGTAGGCCGGGTCCAGGCAGTCGATATCGAAGGTCAGGTACACCGGGCGCTCGCCCACGCGCTGGCGAATCGCCGCAATGACCGCCTCGGTGCCCTGCCGGTGCACCTGCCGGGCGTCCAGGATGGCGAAGCCCTGGCTGTCGTCGTTAGTGGTCCGCAGGCCGATCTGCACCGAGTGGGCGGGGTCGACCAGGCCTTCACGGGCGGCATGCCAGAACATGGTGCCATGGTCGATGCGTTTGCCCTCCTCGTCCGGCCAGGTGTCGCTGTGCGCATCGAAATGCACCAGCGCCAGCGGGCCATGGTGGCGGGCATGGGCCTTCAACAGTGGGTAACTGATGAAATGGTCGCCGCCCAGGGT
Source organism: Pseudomonas sp. PARCl1 (assembly GCF_947311875.1). NCBI lineage: Bacteria > Pseudomonadati > Pseudomonadota > Gammaproteobacteria > Pseudomonadales > Pseudomonadaceae > Pseudomonas > Pseudomonas sp. PARCl1. Next base: position 94,889 of record NZ_CAMZMX010000008.1, on the reverse strand, counting down.
GAGCATCGCGCAGCCGGCTTGCAGAATGCGTTCGGCATGGGCTTCGATGCTGCCGGGTACCGACTGCGGCGTGCCGCTGTCGAAGGCGCAGTCGCCATAGTCGATCACCGCCAGGTGGTCGAAGGGGTCGAACGCCCACGGCCAGTGGCGGGCCCAGGCCTGCTGCACCGAGGCGGCACGAATGGCCCTGGGGCCGAAGCGTGCGCCGGGCCGGTTACTGGTGGCGGTATCGAACGGTACGCCGCTGACCACCACATCCACCCCACGCAGGTCGCGGCTGTAGCGGCGGCGAGCAAAACTGGTGATGCCGGCATAGGTACTTTCGGCGGCAGTGCCATACAGGCTGTCGCGGGTAATGGCCTGGTCGTTGTTCAAGGCTTGCTCCACGGTCGGGCTCCTCGGTCTGCAGGGTTATTGGCGGCTGCGAAAGGCAGTCCACAGGCGGTTGCGCTGGCGCAGGTCGGCCAGGGCCATGCTGCGGTCGGCGAACAGCCGCTGACGAACTTCGGCCGGTGGGTAGATATCCGGGTCGGTGCGCACGGCTTCATCCACCAGCGGCGTGGCGGCCTGGTTGGCGTTGGCGAAAAACAGCGTGTTGGTCAGCGCCGCCACCGACTCAGGCTTGAGCATGAAGGCGATGAACGCCCGCGCCGCCTCCGGGTGCGGTGCATCCTTGGGGATGGCCAGGTTGTCTTGCCACACCAGCGTGCCCTCGCGGGGGATGCGGTAGATCAGCTCGAACGGCTTGCCGGCACGCCGGGCCTGGTCGGCGGCCATGGCGGCATCGCCGTTGTAGGTCAGCGCCAGGCACACGCTGCCGTTGGCCAGGTCGCTGATCTGCCGGCCATTGGCAACGTAGCTGATCGACGGCTGCAATTGGCCCAGCAGCTTCTGGGCAGCTGCCAGGTCGTCCTTGCTCTGGCTGTACGGGTCCTTGCCCAGGTAGTTCAGGGCCACGCCGATCACTTCCTGCGGCGAGTCCGGCATGGCGATACCGCAGTCTTTCAGGCGGCTGGCGTACTCGGGCTTGAACAGCAGGTCGAGGCTGTCCAGCGGTACCTCCCCCAGGCGCTGGCGCACCGCCTGTACGTTCACCCCCAGGCCCAGGGTGCCCCAAGTGTAAGGCACCGCGTAACGGTTGCCGGGGTCGGCCTCGGCGAGCTTGGCCAGCAGGTCGCGGTCGAGGTTGGCATAGCCAGGCATGGCCTGAGCCTGCAACGGCTGCAGGGCATTGGCCTTCAGCGCCCGCGCCAGCACCGTGGCGGACGGCACGACAACGTCGTAACCGCTGCCCCCGGTAAGCAGCTTGGTTTCCAGCACTTCGGTGGTATCGAAGGTGTCGTAGCGGACCTTGTAGCCGGTCTCCTGCTCGAAGCGCCGGAGGGTCTGCGGGGCGACATAGTCGGCCCAGCTGTAAAGGTTCACGACTCTCTCTTCGGCTTGCAGCGGCAAGGCCAGTACCAGCGACAACAGGCACAACGATGAACGCATGACAGACACCTCGGCAAATGGGTGGATGCCGCGAGCATGTCAGCCGGGTTACATTGAAGAAATGGCAAGTTTGCAAAGCTGACATTCACCAGGAGCAATGCAATGCTCGGACAAGTGCATGACCCCGACCTGCACCTGCTGCGGCTGTTCGTCACTGTAGCCGAGGCCGGTGGCTTCAGCGCTGCACAGGGGCTGCTGGGCTTGAGCCAGCCCACCATCAGCCAACGCATGGCCCAGCTGGAAACGCGCCTGGGCTACCGCCTGTGCAGCCGGGGCAAGGGAGGGTTCCGGCTGACCGAGAAAGGCCGGATGCTGTTGGAAGCCACGCGCGCGCTGCTGCTGAACATCGAGCAGTTCCGCCAGCAGGCCAACGGTGTTGCCGGGCGACTGCTGGGCACCGTGCGCATCGGCCTGGCGGAAAACCAGGACAAGCAGGTGAGCCTCAAGCTGGCGGCGGCGATCGCGGCATTTCGCCGCCGCGTCGAGTCGGTGCAACTGGAACTGATCAGTGCGCCACCGGCGGAGCTGGAGCGGTTGTTGCTGGAGCAGCGGCTGGACTACGCCATCAGCTATTTTTCCGGTAAACAGGCGGCGTTCGACTATCAGCCCTTGTTCGAGGAACGGCAGCGGCTGTATTGCGGGAAAGGGCATCCCTTGTTCGGCATGCCGCAGGTGCCGCGCCAGCGTTTGCTGGAGCAGGACCAAGTGCGCCACCCATACCGTTTCATCGAAGGCGACGAGCCGTTCCAGAGCAGGCACGGCATGGCGGTGGCAGAACAGATCGAGAGCGTGCTGACGTTCATTCTGTCGGGCAGGCACATTGGTTATCTGCCGTGTCACAGCGCCCTGGCCTGGGAGGCCGAAGGGCAGCTGTGGGCACTGGACCCGGGGCTGGATTTTGTCGTGCCGTTTACCCTGGCCCGGCACCGGGCGCAGGTGGCCGGCGAGGCACAGCAGGCATTCGCCGAAGATGTATTGGCGGCCTTCGCCTGAAAGCCAAGCACGGTGCCTGTAGGAGCGGCCTTGCGTCGCGAAGGGCCGCAAAGCGGCCCCGGCAAGCAATACTGAATGCTCAACCCAAAGGGCCCCAGGCGCCCGGGCTCAGTAAGCCAAGCTCCAGGTCAGCGTATAGGTGCGCCCGCGCCCCTGGTAGTCGTACAGGTACGCCGGCCCGTAGGTCGGCGAATAGAAGAGCGTCGCGCGCTGCCCCCAGACCGTACTGTACTGCTTGTCCAGCAGGTTCTGGATACCCGCGCTGAAGGTGCCGAAACCGGTGTCCTGGCTGGCCAGCAGGTCGAAGGTGGTGTAGCCGTCGATCTCATGGTCGGCATCGTCCTTCAGGCTGAATGCATGGTTGGCCTGCAACCGCGCGCTGCGGCCGTCACCCTTCCAGCCAACGAAACCGGTGGCCTTCGACAACGACGCATAGCGGGCATCGCGTTTGATCCAGCCGCCGTCGACCGCCTCTTCCTCGGAGCGGGTCAGGTGCAGCGTGCCGCCCGCTTCCCAACCACTCTGGAAGTGGCGGGTCAATGCCCCTTCAAAGCCGAAGTCACGGCTCTTCTGCTCTTCGACATTGATGGTCAGCGTTTGCGAGTCGACGTTGATGATCTTGTCCGACCAGATGTAGTACAGCGCTGCCTGGGCGTCCCAGTCCAGGTCGGCATAGCGCCAGCCCAGCTCCACCTGACGGCTCTTGATCCCGGCCAAGGGGTTGTCTGCCACGCTCAGGCCCGGCTTGCCGTAGTACTTGGCCGGGTCTGGCAGATCGAAGCCTTCGCCATAGTTGGCCCACGCCTGATGGCCATTTTTGAAGTCGTAAATGGCGCCGACGTTGAACAGGTTGACCTGGTAATCGTTACTGCCGCCGGGCACGCCCTTGAAGTCGCTGACATCCACGTCCATCTGCTGGCGCCGGGCGCCGCCAGACAAGGTCAGGTTGTCGGTGGCGCGCCAGTCCAGCTGGCCATACAGCGAAACGCCATCCACCCGATAGCTCGGGTAACGTGCGGCCTTGCTCTCCTTCTCCAGGTCCAGGCCACCGGATTCGGACGAGGTCCGTGCGTTGAAGGTGGTCTGCTCGGCACTGAAGCGCTCGCGGTCCAGGTCCACGCCATAGGTCAGCTTGAGCGTGTCCCATTGCTTGGCGAACAACCCCTTGAGGCTGGAAACCTCGAAGTTCTGCTGCGAGGCAGCAAAATACACCCCCCGCGAGCCTGTAGGGGTGGCCCGGTTGTAGTACGGGAACGGGTAGAAGTTGTCGTCTTCCTTGCGGTACGACGCTTGCAGGTAGAAGTCCTGGCCGAGCACGTCGCTGTGGTGGTAGTTGGCGTTGAGCAGCAGGCGCCGGGTGCGCGGCTCCAGGCCGGCTGAATAACCGCTGCGCAGCTCGGCGTCTTCCAGGTCGGAGGGCGCGTTGTAGTTCAGGTTGGGGAAGTAGATGCCGGTGCTGCCGTGGTTGCCCGAGTCGTAATACTGGGCCAGCAGGTCAAGGCTTTGCTGCTCGTTCAACTGCATGCCCAAGCTGCCGAGCACATCGACCGTGCGGTTGTACTGCAGGTCGGTCTGGGTGTTGTCGATGAATATCTGCTCGCCGGCCCCGTCGTAGAACGCTTCGTTCTGCTCGCCGGAGATACCCAGGCGGGCATTGACCCGCTCGTTGCCGCCGCTGATCGACTGGGCAAAGCGGGTGGCCAGGTCGTCGCTGTTGTTGAAGCCGCTGCTGGCACCCAACTGGGTCTCGAAACGGGCCGGCCCGGGTTCGCCCTTCTTGGTGACGATGTTGATGATACCGCCGGTGGCGCCCCCGCCGTACATGGCGCTGGCACCAGACAGCACTTCGACGCGCTCGACATTGAACGGCGAAATGCTGTCGAACTGGCGTGACAGCCCCCGCGAGCTGTTCTGGCTGACCCCGTCGATCATCACCAGCACATTGCGCCCACGCATGTTCTGGCCGTAGTTGGTGCGCCCTTCCGGTGCCAGGTCCAGGCCCGGCACCAGCTTGCCGATGGCTTCCTTCAGGCTGACGCCACTGTCGATCTGTTCGCGCAGTTGCTGTTGGTCGACCACCCACACGGTCCCGGGGATTTCGCTGATTGCCGTACTGGTACGCGAAGCCACACTGACTTCGATCGGCTTGAGGTTGACCGCCTGCGGCGCAGCCTCGGCCTTGCGCAGGGTCACCGTGCGGGCATCGCTGAATTGCCAGCCCATGCCACTACCGGCCAGCAATTGTTGCAGCGCCTGCTCGACACTGTAGCTGCCGCGCAGGGCCGGGCCGGCCAGGCCGGCGACATCGCCGGTGGTGTACAGCAAGTGCAGGCCGGCCTGGTCGGCAAACGAGGTCAGGGCTTGGTCCAGCGGCTGCGCAGGCAGGTCGAGCTGAACCTGCCGGGCCTGCAGCTGGGCGTTTTCGGCGGTGGTCGAAGCAGCCGCCTGCAGCGGGCCGGTCAGCATGGCCAGGGCACTGCAAGACAACAGGGCATGGTGAAGTGAACCGCGGCGGCGGGGCAAAGGCTTGGGCATCAGAGACACGTAGGCGCTTCCTGGCAAGTCGTAAATGAGAATGAGTTGCTGATCAGTCCCACTACGACGATCTGGCTTGCAGGAACTTGCAGTGGCCACTGCAAATTTTTTCTGCGCTGGCCGCTCAATGCACCACGGCCAACCAAGGCAGGTAGGTCACCTTCAGCCCATACCGCTGCTCCAGGGTGCGCAACAGCGCCTGCGGCTCATCCAGGTCGAAGACCCCACTCACCTCCATCGCCGCCAGCTTGCTGTCGGACAGCACGATGCGCCCGTGCCGGTAACGCTCCAGCTCTTGCAGCACCTGCCCCAACGGCTTGCCATTGAAGATCAGCTTGCCGCGCTGCCAGGCCAACTGGGCACCGGCATCCGCCGCTACTGCCAACGGCTGCTCGCCGACCTTGGCCTCGCCCCGTGCCAGTACCACGTGCCCATCACGGCGCACGCTGAAGGTGGCGGCACGGCCCTGCACCGCTGCACCGGCCGTGTCCACCACGAACGGCCGGGCATCATCGGCCATTTCGAACAGTGCCTCACCTGCAGCCAGCACCACGCGCCGCTCATGCTCGCTGAATACCACACGCAAGGCGCTGGCACTGTTCAGGGTGACCCGGGTGCCATCGGCCAACGTCACGACCTGCCGCTCACCCACGCCAGTGTGGTAATCGGCCAACAACACCGGCGCCTGCTGCCAGGCGACCAGGGCAGTGACCAGCAATACCCCGCAGGCCGCTACGCCCGCCTGCTGCAGCCACCGGCGGCAATGGCGCAGGGCCTGGCCAATGTACTTGGCCACCATGCTTTCCGACACGCCAAGGCGTTGTGCGACCTGCTTCTGGGTCAGGCCGTCGACGCGGTTCAGCAACAAGGCCTGGCGGGCCTTGCAGGGCAACTGCAACAGCGCCTGATCGAGCAGTTGCAGGCGCTCACGCGCCAGCAACACCGCCTCGGGCGCTGGCGCTGGGCAGGCTAGCTCGCCTGCCCCGGCGCAATCATCGTGGCTGGCCGCGATGCGTTGCTCGCGGCGCAGGGCGTCGATGGCCAGGTTACCCGCCACGCGGAAGATGAAACTGCGCGCGTGCAGCACCGGCAACGCCTGCTCGTCGATGTTCACCAGCTTGAGGTAGGTTTCCTGCGCGACGTCGGCGGCACGCTGGCGGTCGCTCATGCGCCGGGTCAGGAACTGCAGCAAGTCGTCGTAGTGCTCCTGGAAACTCGCCAGCAGGCCCGACACAGGTGAAGTCAGCATGGGTTTGGGAACGACCAGTAAGAGAAGTTATCGGCTGTTAATGAGAAACAGTATCTTTCATCTGACCCAACACTTTCAACGCCGGCGCGCATTTGCCACACTGACGGCTCGTTCACTTAGGCAAGGTCGTACCCATGGTTGCCCGACTGCACCGCTACACCCGCCTGTTCATCGCCCTGTGCCTGACCAGCAGCCTGGCGGCCTGCGCGCTCCTGCAGCCACGCGACCCGCTGAACATCAGCGTAATCGGCATCGAACCGCTGCCGGGGCAGGAACTGGAGCTGCGCATGGCCGTGAAAATGCGGGTGCAGAACCCCAACGAAGAGGCAATCGACTACAACGGCATCGCCCTCGACCTGGAGGTGAACGGCCAGCCACTGGCTGCCGGGGTCAGTGACCAGCAGGGGCACATTGGCCGCTACGACGAGGCAGTGATCGTGGTGCCGGTGAGCATCACGGCGTTCTCTTTCCTGCGCCAGGCCTATGGGCTGGGCCAGGTGGGTACCCTGCAGGGCCTGCCCTACAAGCTACGCGGCAAGCTGGCCAGCGGGCCACTGGGCACCGTGCGCTTCACCGACGAGGGCAAGCTGGACCTGCCCAAAGGGACCACCTGGTAACCAGCGGGCGCTCAGCGGTTGGCGCTGGCTGCTGCCATCAGCTTGTTGACTTCGCTGCGGACCATGCTGGCGTATTCGGGCGGCGACATGCCCTCCAGCTCAGCGCGCACCCACTCGGCCCACTTGCCTTTGCGCCGTGGCTTCTCGGCGATCAGCCGGGCGGCTTCGCCCTTGGCCTTGCCCAGGTTGGTCTGCCACATTTCGAACAGCCGGGCCTTCTCTGCCTCGATCTGCGCCCGTTCCTCGAAGCTCATGTTGGCCAGATTGAAACTCATGCATCACCTGCTAGACCGTAAATGGCGGCTATCTTACACCAACGCGCCAATCTCACGCCGACGCAACTTTTCCGGCGCGCAAGTATCCATTGTTCAAACCACCCATCGACGAGGACACTTTAATGGCCCGGAAAAAAGCCACGCTGGCCGACAGCGATCAAATCAAGGACCAGGTCTTCAGTGAGTTGCAGGCGCTGATCGAAGAATCGGAGAAGCTGCTCAACGACAGCGCTGCCCTGGTTGGCGAAGAAGCCGACAGCCTGCGCGCGCAGGTCAGCCTGAAGCTGAAACAGGCACGCCAGGCCGCCGCAAACATGCGTGACAAGGCGCAGCCCATGGTCAACGCCACGCAGGACTACATCGGTGGCCACCCGTGGCAAACCGTGGCCATTTCCGCCGGCCTCGGCCTGGTGGTGGGCCTGCTGCTGGGCCGGCGCAACTGACCGAGCGGCCGCGCCGGCGGCACGCTTCAGGCGGCTTGCGCCAGCGGAATCCCGCTGTGGAAGCGCAGCTCCTGGTCGGGTGACTGGATAAGCTCCGCTTCCGCCGCGCGCACCAGTTCAATGCGGCGGGCAATGTCCGCCGCATCCCCATAGTGGTGCGCCAGTTTCAGGTAGCCTTGGTAATGGCGCGCCTCGCTTTTCAGCAGGCCATGGTAGAAACGGCCCAGCTCTTCATCCAGGTGCGGCACCAACGCGGCAAAGCGCTCGCAGCTGCGCGCTTCGATGAACGCCCCGACCACCAGCGTATCCACCAGCTTGACCGGCTCATGGGCGCGCACCAGCCGGCGCAGCCCCGATGCGTAGCGCCCCGCCGACACCGGCCGCAGCGGTACGCCACGGCGTTTCATCAGGCGCAGCACCTGCTCGTGGTGCACCAGCTCCTCGCGCGCCAGGCGCGACATCATGTTGATCAGGTCAAGGTGGGTGTTGTACTTGGCGATCAGGCTCAGGGCTGTGCTGGCGGCCTTGAATTCGCAGTTCTTGTGGTCGATCAGCAAGGTTTCCTGGTCGGCCAGTGCTGCTTCGATCCAGGCGTCTGGCGTCGGGCAGCCCAGGAAGGCATCGATTTCGGGGGTCAGGGACATGAGCATGCAACCACACGGAACAGGCAGGGCTGGCGATTATACCGGCGGTGGCGGTCGGCGCCAGTGGCTATGCTTGATGTGTATCAAGCACCCGCGCGGGCAGCGGGGACTATAGTCAGGCATTGGTCGCCCCCCTTTGACTGGAGTTAACGCCCATGCAAGCCATCCGCAGCATTCTCGTGGTGCTCGACCCCGAACACGCCCACAGCCGGGCACTGACCCGGGCCAAGCTGATTGCAGGCGTCACCGGCGCGCGCCTGCACCTGCTGATGTGCGACAAACGGCATGACCACAGCGCGCTGTTGAGCGTGCTGAGCCGCCAACTGCACGACGACGGTTATGACAATGTCTCCCACGAAGAGGCCTGGCGCGATAACCTGCACGACAGCATCATCTACGTGCAGCAGGCCGAAGGCTGTGAGCTGGTAATCAAGGAACACCGCCCCGACAATCCGCTGAAAAAGGCCCTGCTCACCCCCGGTGACTGGAAACTGCTGCGCCAATGCCCGTGTGCCGTGCTGATGGTCAAGAGCGAGCGGCCGTGGACTGGCGGCAGGATTCTGGCCGCGGTGGACGTTGGCAACCAGGACGAGGATCACCGCCGCCTGCACGCCAGCATCATCGACCATGGCCATGACATCGCCGCGCTGGCCAAGGGCGAGCTGCATGTCATCAGCGCACACCCGTCGCCCATGCTGTCCGCGGCCGACCCGGTCTACCAGTTGAGCGAAACCATCGAGGCACGCTACCGTAAAGCGTGCGAGGCGTTCCAGGCCGAGTACGGCATCAGCGAGGAACGCCTGCACGTGGCTGAAGGACCGGCAGATGTGCTTATCCCCCATACCGAGCAGCGGTTGGATGCGGTGGTGACCGTGATCGGTACGGTGTGCCGCACAGGGATTACCGGGGCGTTGATTGGCAATACTGCAGAGGTGGTACTCGATGAGCTGAAGGGCGACGTGCTGGTGCTCAAGCTTGAAGAGACCAGCACCAAGCTGGCCGAACGGGTCCGGGGTTGACGCCCCCTGCAGGCGGGCCACAGCGGCGCGCCTGCAGGGGGCCGCAGGTACCCGTCAGCCCAATGCTTCACGCACCTTCGGGTCCAGCCCCTCCCCGTCGTTGGCTGCAATCCACTCCAGCAACTGCCTGCGCATGGCCGGCGTCCAGAAGCTTTGCAGATGCTGGCGTACCCCTTGCACGGCCAGCGCTCGGTTAGGCTCGCTGTCGAAGTAATGGGCAATCTGGTTGGCCATCTTGACCAGGCTGGCGCTGCTCATTGGCGTACCTCGGCTTTCTCCGCTGTGCGGCGCTCCTGCAGCAGGCGCCGCTGTTCGTCACTGAAGTCCTGATAGCGCTGCTGCCATTGCGAAGGCTGGAACACTTTGACCACCTCCACCGCCGTGACCTTGTACTCGGGGCAGTTGGTAGCCCAGTCGGAGTTGTCGGTGGTGATCACGTTGGCCCCCGACTCGGGGAAGTGGAACGTGGTGTACACCACCCCCGCGGCCACCCGCGCACTGACCTTGGCGCGCAGCACCGTCTGCCCGGCACGGCTGCCAATGCCGACCCAGTCGCCGTCCTGGATACCCCGGCTTTCGGCATCGGTAGGGTGGATTTCCAGGCGGTCGGCGTCGTGCCAGGCCACGTTGCCGGTGCGCCGCGTCTGCGCGCCGACGTTGTACTGGCTGAGGATGCGCCCGGTGGTCAGCAACAACGGGTAACGGCTGTTGACCTTTTCGTCGGTCGGCACATAGCCGGTGAGCATGAAGCGGCCCTTGCCCCGCACGAACTGGTCGATGTGCATGGTTGGCGTGCCATCCGGCGCGGCCTCGTTGCAGGGCCATTGCAGGCTGCCATGGCGTTCGATTTCGGCGTAGCTGACCCGGCGGAAGGTTGGGGTCAGGCGGGCGATTTCATCCATGATCTCGGACGGGTGGCGGTAGTGCATCGGGTAGCCCAGGGCGTCGGCCAAGGCGATGGTAGCTTCCCAGTCAGCCTTGCCGGCCAGCGGTTCCATGACCTTGCGCACCCGTGAAATTCGCCGCTCGGCGTTGGTGAAGGTGCCGTCTTTTTCCAGGAACGAACTGCCCGGCAGGAACACATGGGCGAACTTGGCGGTTTCGTTGAGGAAGATGTCCTGCACCACCACGCACTCCATCGCGAGCAAGGCTGCGGTGACGTGCTGGGTGTTGGGGTCACTTTGGGCAATGTCTTCACCCTGGCAATACAGCGCCTTGAAGCTGCCGTCCAGCGCTGCCTCGAACATGTTGGGAATACGCAGGCCCGGGTCGGGCTGCAAGGTCACGCCCCAGGCCCGCTCGAACTCTTCACGCACCGCCTGGTTGGAAATATGCCGGTAACCGGGCAATTCATGGGGGAACGACCCCATGTCGCACGAACCTTGCACGTTGTTCTGGCCGCGCAGTGGATTGACCCCTACCCCTTCACGGCCGATGTTGCCGGTGGCCATGGCCAGGTTGGCGATGGCCATCACCGCGGTGCTGCCCTGGCTGTGCTCGGTCACCCCAAGGCCGTAATAGATGGCCGCATTACCGCCGGTGGCGTACAGCCGGGCGGCGGCGCGGATCTGCTCTGGCGCTACGCCACACACCGGGCCAAGCACTTGCGGGGCGTTCTCGGCACGGCTGACGAAGTCGCGCCAGCGGGCGAAGTCTTCGGTTTCGCAGCGGGCATCGATGAAGCCCTGGGCCAGCAGGCCCTCGGTGACGATCACATGGGCCAAGGCGTTGAGCATGGCCACGTTGGTACCAGGGCGCAGTTGCAGGTGCAGCTCGGCACGGGCGTGCGGCGCGTCGACCAGGTCGATACGCCGTGGGTCGATCACGATCAGCCGCGCGCCCTGGCGCAGGCGGCGCTTTAGCTGCGAGCCGAACACCGGGTGGGCGTCGGTAGGGTTGGCACCGATCACCAGTATCACGTCGGCCTGCATCACCGAGTCGAAGCTTTGCGTACCTGCCGACTCGCCGAGGGTCTGCTTCAGGCCATAACCGGTCGGTGAATGGCAGACCCGGGCACAGGTGTCGACGTTGTTGTTGCCGAACGCCGTACGCACCAGCTTCTGCACCAGGTACGCCTCTTCGTTGGTGCAGCGGCTGGAGGTAATGCCGCCAATGGAGTCACGCCCATACTTGAGCTGGATACGGCGCAATTCGCTGGCGGCGTAGTTCACCGCCTCGTCCCAGCTGACCTCTTGCCACGGGTCCTCCAGGCGCTTGCGGATCATCGGTTTGGTGATGCGGTCCGGGTGGGTCGCGTAGCCCCAGGCGAAACGCCCTTTGACGCAGGCGTGGCCATGGTTGGCACCGCCGTTCTTGTCCGGGACCATGCGCACCAGCTTGTCCCCTTTCATTTCTGCGCGGAACGAGCAACCCACACCGCAGTAGGCACAGGTGGTGACCACCGAACGCTCGGGCTGGCCCAGTTGCACCAGGCTTTTTTCCGTCAGGGTCGCGGTTGGGCAGGCCTGCACACAGGCGCCGCACGACACGCACTCCGAAGCCAGGAAATTGTCCCCGCCGGCCGCCGCCACCCGCGACTCGAAACCACGCCCGGTGATGGTCAGGGCGAAGGTGCCCTGGATGTCCTCGCAGGCGCGCACGCAGCGGCTGCAGACAATGCACTTGCTCGGTTCATAGTCGAAATACGGGTTGGAAACGTCCTTTTTCTCAGCCAGGTGGTTGGCGCCTTCATAGCCATAGCGCACCTCGCGCAGGCCAACCTGCCCGGCCACGGTCTGCAGCTCGCAGTTGCCGTTGGCCGAACAGGTGAGGCAGTCCAGCGGGTGGTCGGAGATGTACAGCTCCATCACGTTGCGGCGCAAGCCGGCCAGGCGCGGGGTTTCGGTGCGCACCACCATGCCTTCGCTGACCGGCGTGGTGCACGACGCCGGGTAGCCGCGCATGCCTTCGATTTCCACCATGCACATGCGGCACGAGCCAAAGGCTTCAAGGCTGTCGGTGGCACACAGTTTGGGGATGCTGGTGCCGAGCATGGCCGCGGCGCGCATCACCGAGGTGCCAGCTGGCACACTGATGGCACGGCCGTCGATGCTCAGGCTGACCTGCACGTCGCTGTCGCGAGCCGGGGTGCCCAGGTCGGTTTGCGGGTCGAAGAAGTTGATCACTGTGCGGCCTCCGTGGTGGTCAGCCCGAAATCGGCGGGGAAGTACTTGAGGGCGCTGGCGACCGGGTAGGCGGTCATGCCACCCATGGCGCACAGCGAACCGTACTGCATGGTGTCGCACAGGTCGCGCAGCAACAGGGCGTGGTCATGGCGCTCGCCCGTTTCGCTGCTGGCGATCAAGCGGTCGACCACCTCCATGCCCCGTGTCGAGCCGATGCGGCACGGGGTGCACTTGCCGCACGACTCCTCGGCGCAGAACTGCAAGGCAAAACGCGCCATGCTGGCCATGTTCAGGGTGTCGTCGGCGACCACCACACCGCCATGGCCGAGCATCGCGCCCATGGCGGCGAAGGCTTCATAGTCCAGCGGCGTGTCGAAGTGGCTGGGTGGCACCCAGGCGCCAAGCGGGCCGCCGACCTGCGCAGCTTTCAGCGGCCGGCCGCTGGTCGTGCCGCCCCCGTATCCCTCTACCAGCTCGCGCAGGGTCAGGCCAAAAGCCCGCTCCACCAGGCCGCCGTGGCGCACATTGCCGGCCAGCTGGAACGGCATGGTCCCCAGTGAGCGGCCCATGCCGAAGTCACGGTAGAACGCCGCGCCCTTGGCCAGGATGATCGGCACCGAGGCCAGGGTGAGCACGTTGTGCACCAGTGTGGGCAAGCCGAACAGGCCTTGCAGCGCGGGCAATGGCGGCTTGGCGCGGACGATGCCGCGCTTGCCCTCGATCGATTCGAGCAGTGCGGTTTCTTCACCACAGATGTAGGCGCCGGCCCCCACCCGTACCTGCAGCTCGAAAGCCCGGCCGCTACCGGCTACGTTGGCCCCCAGGTAACCGGCCGCACGGGCGATGGCAAACGCCTGCTCGAGCACACGGATGGCATCGGGGTATTCCGAGCGCACATAGATGTAGCCCATGTCGGCGCCCACGGCGAGGCCGGCAATGATCATGCCCTCGATCAGCAGGAACGGGTCGCCCTCCATCAGCATGCGGTCGGCAAAGGTGCCGGAGTCGCCCTCGTCGGCATTGCACACCACGTACTTCTGGCCTGCGCCAGCGTCCCGTACGGTGCGCCACTTGATACCCGCCGGGAAGGCCGCACCACCGCGGCCGCGCAAGCCGGAGTCCAGTACGGCAGCGACCACTTCGGCGCCGTCCAGCGCTACCGCGGCTTCAAGGCCGGCGAAACCGCCGTGCGCCCGGTAGTCATCCAGCGACAACGGCCGGGTAATGCCGGCGCGGGCAAACAGCAGCCGTTGCTGGGTCTTGAGGTAGGGGATGGCCTCGACCGGCCCAAGCGCCAGCGGGTGCTGGGCGGGCTCACCAGCCAGGGCATCGAGCAGCGCCGGCACGTCTTGTGCGGTAACCGGGCCAAAGCCGAGGCGGCCTTGCGCACTGTCGCACTCGACCAGCGGCTCCAGCCAGTACAGCCCACGCGAGCTGGTGCGCTGGATCTCCAGCGGCAACTGGCGCCGCTCGGCTTCGCGCTGGAAGGCCTCGGCGACCTGGTCGGCGCCCACGGCGCGGGCGACCGAATCACAGGCAATGAACAGCTTCAGCATGCTGCATCCTCCTGGCAGGCATTGACCAAGGCGCGCAAGCGCTCGGGGGTGAGCCGTGCATGCACCTGGCCGTCGAGTTCCAGCGCGGGTGAGCAGGCGCAGGCGCCCAGGCAATACACCGGGCGCAGGCTGATGGCGCCGTCGGCACTGGTGCCATGGTCGTCGAGTGCCAGCTGTTCACGCAGCTGCGCCGCGAGTGCCTCGGCGCCACGGCTCTGGCACGACTCGGCGCGGCACAGGCGCAAGGTATGGCGTGCCGGCGGCGCAGTGCGGAAATCATGATAGAAACTGATTACCCCACGCACCTCGGCCAGGCTGAGGTTGAGGGCGTGGGCCAGTTCGGGAACGGCGGCATCGGGGATGTAGCCCAGGTCATGCTGGATAGCATGCAGCATCGGCAACAGGGCGCCGGGGGTGTCTTTGTCGCGCGCCAGAATGCGCTGGATAACGGGCAGGTGGAGCAATTCATCAGGCATACAGCGGACCTCGGCATCACGGACCCTGCCTGTTTTGTTGTAATGGCAGGTATCCAGCGTGTTCTGCTGCGGCACGCCGGCAACGTCACGGTTGCGCGATGGCGGCGGCCTCCTCGCTGACGGCCGCGCATCTGCGTGCGCTGGTCCGACGGCATCCTGCAAGCATGGCACTTATGCCGCCGAAGGGTTGCGTACGTGCGACCAGGCGCATTCTGAAACCGACGCTGGTCAGCCCCGGCCGTGGGCCTTGAGCTTGAGTTTCTCGGTATCGACGCGGACGAACACCGAGTCCGCCGTCACGGTCAGCACGTCGCCAGCCCAGACTTCACAGATCACCCGGCTCTTGCGCCCTACTTCACCTTCTACCCGGGCCTTGAGCAGCAATTCGATGCCCATCGGGGTGGGTTTCAGGTAGGTCAGGTTGAGCGTCCCGGTCACGCAGTCGATGCGCGGCAGGCTGCCCGGCGCGCGGCCTTCGTGCCGGTAGTGGTAGGCCATGGCGGTCCAGTTGGAATGGCAATCCACCAGCATCGCCAGCAGGCCGCCGTACACCAGGCCTGGCCAACCGCTGAAGGTGCTGTCCGGGGCATGCCTGCAGACCAGGTGGATACCATCGGCATGCCAATGGCTTTGCAGGTGCAACCCGCTGGGGTGGGAGCAACCGCAGCCGTAGCAGGTACCGTCTGGTGCCGCCATGGCCTGGAGGGAAAGGGGCTGGTCGTTCATACGCTTCCTGTGCTGATGAAAAAGGGGGCGCGCAACGCCCCCATTAAAGCAGAAACATCAGGCGGCCTGCGCAACCACGCGGCCACGCCGCTGGGTCAACGACACCAGCAGGATGAACACCGTCACCCCGGCGGTCATCAGTGTTTCATAGCGGTAGGCATCGCTGAACAGCATGTAGCCCAGCACCATGACAATGGTGCCGATCACCAGCCAGGTCAGGTAGGGGAACAGCCACATTTTCAGCTCCAGCGGGCGCCCTTCGCGCTCGGCGCGGGCCCGCATGCGCAGCTGCGACACGGCGATCACCAGGTACACCAGCAACGCGATGGCACCGGTGGTAGACAACAGGAAGCCAAACACCTTGCCAGGGAACACATAGTTGACCAGGCAACCGGCGAAGCCTGCCAAGGTGGAGAACAGCACGGCCACGGTCGGCACCCCAGAGCCGGAAATGCGCTTGGTCATGCTCAGCGCCTGGCCACGCGCGCCCAGCGAATAGAGCATGCGCGAGGCTGTGTACAGGCCCGAGTTCATGCAGCTGGTCACTGCCACCAGCACCACCAGGTCGACCAGCAGCTTGGCCCCCGGCACGTTCAACACCTCCAGCACCCGCTGGAATGAACCGACCGCCCTCAACGCCGGGTCGTTCCAGGCCACCAGCGACACCACCAGGAAGATCGAGGCCAGGTAGAAGATGGCGATGCGGTAGACCACCAGGTTGGTGGCACGGCGGATCTTGTCTTTGGGGTTGGCGGTTTCGTCAGCGGCGATGGTGACGATTTCGGCACCGAAGAACGAGAAGATGGTAATCAGCACGCCACCCAGTACGGTGCCGAAGCCGTTGGGCATGAAGCCGCCGTGGTCCCACAGGCGGCTGACCCCGGACACCTCGGCCAGCGGCCAGAAACCGAACACCGCCAACCCGCTGACCACGATGAACGCAATGATCGCCACCACCTTGACCAAGGCGAACCAGTACTCGAACGCACCGAAGTTCTTCACGCTGACCAGGTTGGTGCCCGCCAGCACCAGCATGATCAGGAAGGCGAACAGCCACGAGGGCACGCCCGGGAAGTAGGCATGCAGGATGTCGGCGCCGGCGATGGCTTCGACCGGAATGATCAGCACCCAGAACCACCAGTACAGCCAGCCGATGGTGAACCCGGCCCACGGGCCGATGGCCTCGCTGGCATAGGTCGAGAACGAGCCGCTGTTGGGGTTGGCGATGGCCATTTCACCCAGCATGCGCATGACCAGCAGCACCAGCAGGCCGGTCATGGCGTAGGAAATGAGGATCGCCGGGCCGGCGGTGGCAATGGCATTGGACGAGCCGATGAACAGGCCGGCGCCGATGATGCCGGCGATGGAAATCATGGACACCTGGCGCGAGGTCAGGCCGTGCTGCAAGGAGCGCTGTTTCTTGTTGTCGTGAGAAGCCATGAAGAACCCTCGAATGGGTCGGCCGCGGCATGGCGGCTGAAGGTCGGAGCAGAATTCTTTTAAATTTCTGATGCGCGTTGTTGTTGTTTTACAAAAACCAAAAGCGGGTTAACGACCTCCTCTTTACATGACCGGTTGTCATTGTTGATCCAGGTCAGTATTAATCTATAGGCCGGGGTCAACAAACGACCTTTTCGAAACACATAATTCCGTTTTGGAATGAACTCCTTACTTTTTTGCTCGGTATTCACCCGTCATGTCCAAACGCCTGATGCCCTCGACCACCGCCCTTCAGTGTTTCGAAGCGGCCGCCCGCCACCTCAGCTTCACCCGTGCGGCGCAAGAGCTGCACCTGACCCAGAGCGCCGTCAGCAAGCAGGTGGCGCAGCTTGAAGACATGCTCTCGCACTCGCTGTTCCAGCGTATTCGCCGGCGCCTGCACCTGACCCCGGCCGGCGCCCTGTACCTCACCGAAGTGAACAAGATCCTCACCCAGATCGATATTTCCAGCCGCTACATCCTCAGCTATGGCGACGAAACCGAAGTGCTGCGCATTGCTACCCAGCCCACCTTCGGCGCGCGCTGGCTGGTGCCCAGGCTCAAGGGCTTCGGCGACCGCTACCCGCGTATTCACCTGGACATACGCAACGAGCTGGAGCCGTTCGACCTGGTCCAGGCCAAGGCCGACATCGCCTTTTTCTTCGGCCAGGGCACCTGGCCCGGGGCAACCTGCATCGAATTGTTCAGTGAAGAGGTCGTGCCGGTGTGCAGCCCGCAGCTAGTGGCCAGCCACCCTTTCGACAGTGCCCAGGCGCTGACCGAGCACCGCCTGTTGCAGTGCGTGTCGCGGCCCGAAGCCTGGCATGAGTGGTTCCTGGGGCTGGGCTTGCACAGCCAGAACAGCTACCACGGGCCGCGTTTCGACACCTTCTACCTGTGCATCCGCGCGGCCATCGCCGGTTGTGGCATCGCCCTGATCCCGCGCTACCTGGTGGCCGAGGAATTGAGCGAAGGCAAGCTGGTGGTGGCCTGGGACCACCCGGTGCCGAGCAATGGCCGGCACTTCATCGCGCATGCCGAACATGCCGCCGAAGTGCCCAAGATAAGGGCTTTTGTGCAGTGGATACGGGAGCGCGTAGCTGAGGGGGATTGATTTGAATGGCGAAGTATCGGCCAGATCACGAATCCATGGAATGACCGCAATCGAATAATTCGTTTGCGGAATAACCTGCGAACACGTTTGGATAATAAGAAACTCGAACAAGGTCCGCGTGCACCATGAACCAGGAAAGTATCAGCCAATCGATTGCCATCGTTCACCCAATCACACTTTCCCATGGCCGCAATGCCGAAGTCTGGGACACTGACGGCAAACGTTACATCGACTTTGTCGGTGGTATCGGCGTGCTCAACCTGGGCCACTGCAACCCGGCCGTGGTCGAGGCCATCCAGGCCCAGGCCACCCGCCTCACTCACTATGCCTTCAACGCCGCCCCCCATGGCCCGTACCTGGCGCTGATGGAGCAACTGAGCCAGTTCGTACCGGTCAGCTACCCGCTGGCCGGCATGCTCACCAACAGCGGCGCGGAAGCCGCGGAAAACGCCCTGAAAGTGGCCCGTGGCGCCACCGGTAAACGGGCCATCATCGCCTTCGACGGGGGCTTCCACGGCCGCACCCTGGCTACCCTGAACCTCAACGGCAAGGTCGCCCCGTACAAGCAACGGGTCGGCGAGCTGCCCGGGCCGGTCTACCACCTGCCCTACCCCAGCGCCGACACCGGGGTCACCTGCGAACAGGCACTCAAGGCCATGGACCGCTTGTTCAGCGTCGAGTTGGCCGTGGAAGACGTGGCGGCGTTCATTTTTGAGCCGGTGCAGGGAGAAGGTGGTTTCCTGGCCCTCGACCCGGCCTTCGCCCAGGCCCTGCGCCGCTTCTGCGACCAGCACGGCATCCTGATCATCATCGACGAGATCCAGTCAGGCTTTGGCCGCACCGGCCAGCGCTTCGCCTTCCCGCGCCTGGGGCTCGAGCCCGACCTGCTGTTGCTGGCCAAGAGCATTGCCGGTGGCATGCCCTTGGGTGCGGTGGTCGGGCGCAAGGACCTGATGGGGTCATTACCCAAGGGCGGCCTCGGCGGCACCTACTCGGGCAACCCCATTGCCTGTGCGGCAGCACTGGCCAGCCTGGCGCAGATGACCGACGAGAACGTGGCTACCTGGGGTGAGCGCCAGGAGCAGGCCATCGTCAGCCGCCACCAGCGTTGGACGGCCTCGGGCCTGTACCCGCTCATCGGGCGCCTGACCGGCGTGGGCGCCATGCGCGGCGTTGAATTCGTCAATGCAGACGGCAGCCCCGCCCCGGCGCAACTGGCCAAGGTGCTGGACGCGGCGCGCGCCAAAGGCCTGCTGCTGATGCCCAGCGGCAAGGCGCGGCACATCATCCGCCTGCTGGCACCGCTGACCATCGAGGCCGAGGTGCTCGAAGAAGGGCTGGATATCCTCGAGCAGTGCCTGGCGGAGTTGAACTGAGCGTTACAGCCCCAGCTCTGCCGGGGTGAGCATGTCGGACTCGAACGCGATCCAGCCGCCTTCGAGTTCGGCATGGCCATTGACGATCGGGCCGTAGTAGGTCAGGCCGTTCTCCAGGGTGACGCAAATGTGCGTGGCACTCTTTTCAGGCGCCGCGAGCGTACCGACGAAATGCACCTTTTTCAGGGTCTCGGTCACCGCCTCCAGGCCAACGCGCATACCGGGGTTTTCCGATGCCTCGGTATCGCCCCCACGGTCCTCGGCGCTGATGGTGACGGTGGCGATGTACGGGTACTGGGTGCTCAAGCGGGGTTACCTCAATGGGTGGGTAGGCGTATGGGCGCGTAGAGTACGGCAGGCGTTGCCTGTTGTCTCTACTGGCCTCATCGCTGGCAAGCCAGCGCCCACAGGCATACAACCCTTGAATACGCTGCAGCCCTTGTGGGAGCGGGTTCACCCGCGAAGCGGCCAGCCCTGCAACAGGTGATCTGGCCGCCCCGATCTGTTAGGGTGCCCGCCGATGCACGCCACACCACACGAGGATCCCGAGTGAGCGCCGAAGAACCCCTGATCGCCGACCTGTTCGATGTCGACAAACGTCTGTCCCTCAAGCCGGTGGTGGACTTCAACAGCTACCTGCGCAACGCTTTCGGCGAGGGCCCGTGCCGCTGCCACCGCTGCGTCGAAGGTGCCGACCCCAGCACCTATAGCCACGCGCACACCTTCACCTTCGACGCCCGCCCGTGGCACCGCCGTTTCGCCAGCACCGCCGGCAGCGATGTGGCCCAGGTGCTGAAGAAAGCCTGGCTGTCCTATACCAAGGCCGACCTGAACCTGATCGGCGCGCTGGACCTGGCCACGCTCAAGACCTTCACCGAAGCCGGCCTGCACCCACGCTTGCTGGCTTTGCTACCGGCGTGTGGCCTGGCTCGCGAAGTGGATGGCCAGTGGCTGCTGCAGGCCCAGGCCGACTGACAGCCCGGCGGCACGGCAGGATTCCACGGGTCTGCTAACGTGGTGGAATCCGCCCAGCCGCAGGTAGTCCGCCATGGCCCGCACAACGCCCATCGAACTGTACCGCAACATCGGCATCGTCGCCCACGTCGACGCCGGCAAGACCACGACTACCGAGCGGATCCTGTTCTACACCGGGGTCAACCACAAGATGGGCGAGGTGCACGATGGCGCCGCGACCATGGACTGGATGGCCCAGGAGCAAGAGCGCGGCATCACCATCACCTCGGCGGCGACCACGGCCTTCTGGCAAGGCTCGACCAAGCAGTTCGCCGACAAGTACCGGTTCAACATCATCGACACCCCCGGCCACGTCGACTTCACCATCGAAGTGGAACGCTCGCTGCGCGTACTCGATGGTGCCGTGGTGGTCTTCAGCGGCGCCGACGGCGTCGAGCCCCAGTCCGAAACGGTCTGGCGCCAGGCCAACAAGTACCATGTGCCGCGCCTGGCCTACATCAACAAGATGGATCGCCAGGGCGCCGACTTCCTGCGGGTGGTCAAACAGATCGACCAGCGCCTGGGCCACCACCCTGTGCCGATCCAGCTGGCCATTGGCAGTGAAGAGCATTTCATCGGCCAGATCGACCTGGTGAAGATGAAAGCTATCTACTGGAACGATGCCGATAACGGCACCAGCTATCGCGAAGAAGAGATACCTGCCGAGCTCAAGGCGCTGGCCGATGAATGGCGCGCGAAGATGGTGGAGGCCGCGGCTGAGGCCGATGACGAACTGACCGAGAAGTTTCTTGAGGGCGAAGAACTGAGCATCGAAGAAATCAAGGCCGGCCTGCGCAAACGCACCCTGAACAACGAAATCGTACCCACCATCCTCGGTTCCTCGTTCAAGAACAAGGGCGTGCCGCTGATGCTCGATGCGGTGATCGATTACCTGCCTGCCCCGTCGGAAATCCCGGCAATCAAGGGCACCGACCCCGACGACGAAAACAAGCACCTGGAACGCCACGCCGACGACAAGGAGCCGTTCTCGGCCCTGGCCTTCAAGATCGCCACCGACCCGTTCGTCGGCACCCTGACCTTCGCCCGGGTGTACTCCGGGGTGCTCAGCTCCGGCAATGCCGTGCTCAACTCGGTCAAGGGCAAGAAAGAGCGCATCGGCCGCATGGTGCAGATGCACGCCAACCAGCGCGCGGAGATCAAGGACGTATGCGCCGGTGACATCGCTGCCCTCATCGGCATGAAGGACGTGACCACCGGCGACACCCTGTGCGACATGGACAAGCCAATCATCCTGGAACGCATGGACTTCCCCGACCCGGTGATTTCCGTGGCCGTGGAACCGAAAACCAAGGCCGACCAGGAAAAAATGGGCATCGCCCTGGGCAAACTGGCCCAGGAAGACCCGTCATTCCGCGTGCGCACCGACGAAGAAACCGGCCAGACCATCATCTCCGGCATGGGCGAGTTGCACCTGGACATCATCGTCGACCGCATGCGCCGTGAATTCAACGTCGAGGCCAATATCGGCAAGCCGCAGGTGGCCTACCGCGAGAAAATCCGCAACACCTGCGAGATCGAGGGCCGCTTCGTCCGCCAGTCCGGCGGCCGCGGCCAGTACGGTCATTGCTGGATCCGCTTCGCCCCCGGTGACGAAGGCAAGGAAGGCCTGGAGTTCGTCAACGAGATCGTCGGCGGCGTGGTGCCCCGCGAATACATCCCGGCGATCCAGAAGGGTATCGAAGAACAGATGAAGAACGGCGTGCTGGCCGGCTACCCGCTGATCAACCTGAAGGCAGCGGTGTATGACGGCTCGTACCACGATGTGGACTCCAACGAGATGGCCTACAAGATCGCAGCGTCGATGGCCACCAAGCAACTGTCGCAAAAAGGCGGCGCGGTACTGCTGGAGCCGGTGATGAAGGTGGAAGTGGTCACCCCCGAGGAATACCAGGGCGACATCCTGGGTGACCTGAGCCGGCGCCGGGGCATGATCCAGGACGGCGACGAAACCCCGGCGGGCAAGGTGATCCGCGCCGAGGTGCCGTTGGGCGAAATGTTCGGCTACGCCACCTCGATGCGCTCGATGACCCAGGGCCGGGCCAGCTTCTCGATGGAGTTCACCCGCTATGCCGAGGCCCCAGCCAGCATTGCCGATGGCATCGTCAGGAAGAACCGCGGGGAGTGATTCATTTGCCTGTGCCGGCCTCTTCGCGGGCACGCCCGCTCCCACTGGGGCAGCGCCTGCGCCATTCCTGTGGGACCGGGCATGCCCGCGAAGAGGCCAGCACAGACAATAACCTTTCTCAGTGCTGCTCCCCTGCCCGCTTCAACAGCTTCTTGCACCGCTCCGACAGATGCACCACGCGCAGGTGCTTGCCCGCCTTGGCATAACGCTCGCGCAAGGTCTGCAGTGCGGCAACCGCCGAGTAATCGACAAAGCTCAGGTGCTGGCAGTCCAGCGTGACCTGGGCCGGGTCGCTGGCGGCATCGAACTGGTCGAGAAATGAAGTGGTCGAGGCGAAGAACAGCGTGCCATGCACTTGATAACGTTTGCTGCCATCGGCGTCTTCATGGCTGTCGGCGTACAACTCCCGGGCATGCTGCCAGGCAAAGTTCAGCGCCGCGATCACGATGCCGAACAGCACTGCCATGGCCAGGTCGGTAAACACCGTGACCACGGTCACCGCTATGATCGCCAGCACATCGTTGACCGGCACCTTGTGCAACACCCGCAAGGACGCCCAGGCAAAGGTCTGCTGGGCCACCACGAACATCACGCCAACCAGCGCCGCCAGGGGAATACGCTCGATCAAAGGCGACAGGAACAACACGAACAGCAGAATCATCACACCGGCTACCACACCCGACAGCCGGCCACGGCCATTGGAGCTCAGGTTGATCACCGTTTGCCCGATCATCGCGCAACCCCCCATGCCACCGCACAGGCCCGACACCATGTTCGCGGCGCCCAATGCCACGCACTCGCGGTCCGGGTAGCCGCGGCTTTCGGTGATTTCGTCGGTCAGGTTCAGCGTGAGTAGGGTTTCCAGCAGGCCGACCATGGCCATCAGCACCGCGTAGGGGGCGATGATCTTGAGGGTTTCCAGGTTCCACGGCACATCCGGCAGCGCCAGCCCCGGCAAGCCGCCAGCGATGTGCGCCATGTCACCCAAGGTGCGGGTGGGCAAGCCGAGCAGGTACACCAGCAAGCCAACGCCAAGAATCGCCACCAGTGCCGGCGGTACGGCGCGGGTGAGCTTCGGCAGCAGGTAGACCACCGCCATGGTCAGCGCCACCAGGCCAATCATCAGGTACAGCGGCGTACCACTGAGCCAGTGCTCACCGTTTTTGAAGTGCTCCAGCTGGGCCATGGCAATGACAATGGCCAGGCCGTTGACGAAGCCCAGCATGACCGGGTACGGCACCAGGCGCACCAGCTTGCCCAGGCGCAGCAGGCCGAACAGAATCATCACCACCCCGCCCAGCAGCACCGTTGCCAGCAGGTATTGCGCGCCGTGCTGCACCACCAGCGCCACGATCACCACCGCCATCGAGCCGGCAGCCCCGGAAATCATGCCCGGCCGACCGCCGAACAGTGCGGTCAAGGTGCAAATGATGAACGCACCGTACAGGCCCATCAGCGGGTTAAGGTGGGCCACCAGGGCAAAGGCGATGCACTCGGGCACCAAGGCAAACGAGGTGGTCAGGCCGGCGAGCAGGTCGGCGCGTAGTCGGGTGTGTTTCATGGGCATCCTGTAATTAGCCGGACAACAGCCTGGGCACCTGTACGGCCTTTAGAGCGGGCAAAAATCGAAGGCGGGATGTTACGGAATTTGTCTGACAGCAGCCACCGCGCAATGTGCCGAAGGGCTCTCAGGCTCCCTGGCACGGCCTGTGGAGGGCGATTATCTGCAATTATCTGGCTGACTATAATTTATAGTTTCCTGGATAAAGCCAGGATAAAAGGCAGTTTTTGATGTGCATCCAGCACAGGCAGGACGCCTTTGCCATCATGGCAACCCCACCTGCGGAGATCATGGACATGCCGCTACGCCCCATAAGCGCCGCCCTGCTGGTGGCCGCCAGCCTCACCGCCCAGGCCGCCACCGAGGTATTGCCGCTGCAGCACCGCAGCAGTGCCGAACTGCTGCCTGCCGCACAGGCATTCATCGCCAAAGACGGCACGGTCAGCGCCTTCGAGAACAAGCTGATCGTCAACGCCAGCCCCGAGCGCATCGACGACCTGCGTGCCTTGCTGCAGCAGCTGGATACCGCGCCCAAGCGCCTGCTGATCAGCGTTGACAACAACGACAGCAACTTCCAGGACAACCGGGGCAACGGCCAGGTCATTCGCTACGGCACCAGCAACCGCGACGGTGGCATGCAGCAAGTTCAGGCCAGCGAAGGCCAGCCAGCACTCATCCAGGTTGGCCAGAGCATCCCGGTTACCAGCACCAGCACCGACGGCTACGGGCGCCTCCAGAGCAACACCGAATACCGCAACGTGACCCAAGGTTTCTATGTCACCCCGACTCTGAGCGGAGAAACGGTTCGTCTGCAAATAAGCACAAATAATGACCGCATCAGCCAGGAACGTGCAGATGTAGTAAAAGTGCAAAGTACCGACACAACCATCACTGGCAAGCTCGGCGAGTGGATCACCCTGGCGGGCTACAACCAGCAGAGCCAAGCGGACCGCAGTACGTCAAGCCGCAGTTACAGCACCCAGCGCGGTGAAAACATGACTTTGCGTGTAAAAGTCGACCTTCTCGACTGATCCCAGGCAATTCAAGGCCTCGACCAAAGGCCTTGAAACTGACTGACAAGTCGTATTAGACCAAAGATGTAGTAAGCACAAAAAACCACTACAAAACATTTGACAGGGTGTTTTTCCCAAGGGCATGATGGCCTCGCTCCCGCTAATCAGGGGCCCTGGCAAGGGCCTTCGAGGCGCGCTCCTCCCACCCCCGGAGGCGCCTTGTGTCTATACGGCCCACAAGGCGGTTCGACGGGATTGCGACTGCAACGAAGAAGTTGTCCCGAGGGACGGAAGCGCATCACCGCAGTACTGGCAATCGCGTAGCACCGCAGTTAGGCATCCACGAGCCGACCTGCCGGGGCGCCCTCTGCCTGGCCTGCACTCTCCTTCCCCTTCGAGCCTTCGCGTTCGCCGCCGCACACCTGCGAACAGGACAGCCGCCAGGCACCTGATCTGCTCCGAGCATCAGCACAATTAACTCAAGATCGATGCGACGAGGTTTATTTCCATGGCACTGACACGCGAACAGCAAATTGCAGCCCTCGAGAAAGACTGGGCCGAGAACCCGCGCTGGAAAGGCGTGACCCGTACCTACACCGCCGCTGATGTCGTTCGCCTGCGTGGCTCCGTGCAACCCGAGCACACCTTTGCCCGCCAGGGTGCAGAGAAACTGTGGAAGCTGGTCACCGAAGGTGCCCACCCGTCCTTCCGCCCTGAGAAAGACTTCGTCAACTGCATGGGCGCCCTGACTGGCGGCCAGGCAGTCCAGCAGGTAAAAGCCGGCATCCAGGCCATCTACCTGTCCGGCTGGCAGGTTGCCGCCGACAACAACTCGGCCGAGTCCATGTACCCGGACCAGTCGCTGTACCCGGTCGACTCGGTACCGACCGTGGTCAAGCGCATCAACAATGCGTTCCGCCGCGCTGACCAGATCCAGTGGAAAGCGGGCAAGAACCCGGGCGACGAAGGCTACATCGACTACTTCGCGCCGATCGTGGCTGACGCCGAAGCCGGTTTCGGCGGCGTACTGAACGCCTACGAGCTGATGAAGAACATGATCGAAGCAGGCGCCGCCGGCGTGCACTTCGAAGACCAGCTGGCCTCGGTGAAAAAGTGCGGCCACATGGGTGGCAAGGTACTGGTACCGACCCAGGAAGCCGTACAGAAGCTGGTGGCTGCACGCCTGGCTGCTGACGTATCGGGCGTACCGACCATTATCCTGGCCCGTACCGACGCCAACGCCGCCGACTTGCTGACCAGCGACTGCGACCCGTACGACCAGCCGTTCGTGATTGGCGAGCGCACCCGTGAAGGCTTCTACAAGGTACGCGCCGGCCTCGACCAGGCCATCGCCCGCGGCCTGGCCTACGCGCCGTATGCCGACCTGATCTGGTGCGAGACTGCCAAACCGGACCTGGACGAAGCCCGCCGCTTCGCCGAAGCGATCAAGAAGGAGTACCCGGACCAGATCCTTTCGTACAACTGCTCGCCTTCCTTCAACTGGAAGAAGAACCTGGACGACGCCACCATTGCCAAGTTCCAGCGCGAACTGTCGGCCATGGGCTACAAACACCAGTTCATCACCCTGGCCGGCATCCACAACATGTGGCACGGCATGTTCAACCTGGCGCACGACTACGCCCGCAACGACATGACCGCCTATGTGAAGCTGCAGGAGCAGGAATTCGCTGACGCCAGCAAGGGCTACACCTTCGTGGCGCACCAGCAGGAAGTGGGCACTGGCTACTTCGACGACATGACCACTGTTATTCAGGGTGGGGCTTCGTCGGTGACTGCACTGACTGGTTCGACTGAGGAAGAGCAGTTCCATTGATAGTGGAATGCGGTTGAACGAAGGCCCGGGGCTTGTAAAAGCGCCGGGCCTTTGTTTTTGCCGGTACCGGCCCTTTCGCGGATGAACCCTGTAGGAGCGGCCTTGTGTCGCGAAAGGGGTGCGTAGCGCCCCCGGGATCTATGCGCCAACGCAAAATTGCCGGGGCCGCTCTGCGGCCCTTTCGCGACACAAGGCCGCTCCTACAGGCGAATCGCGCCTATCAGGGGTGCCTCTGTGCTGCATGCCAGTTCAGCTTGCCGGCTCCCACATCTGTTTCGGGCCAGTCCATCCTGGGCCAGCGCAGGCGACCGCCTAGTAAATACGGCGCGGTATCGAGCCATGCGCCAAAGGGGGCGCGCGCAAATCACACAGGCATCATTGGCCCGAAACAGATGTGGGAGCCGGCTTGCCGGCGATGCGCCGCGCGGGCGGCGCTCGGTCTCACAGGCGCTGCATTCCTTTCGCCATACAAATGGCAGCCCTCACGCGACCCAACGGCAGCCCCAACAAACCCCATAATCAGGTCTATCTTGAGGCAGCAAACCAGCAAGGACCGCATCAGGGCGGCGAGGTGCCTGCCTTGGTTTTTGCGGTGTTGCGCAGATCGAGCGCCGCCCGCGCGGCGCATCGCGAGCTGCGCTCGCTCCTACGCTTGTTTCGGGCCAGTTATGCCTGTGGGATTTGCGCGCGAACGCTTTGGCGCACGCCTCGATATGGCGACGTACAAACAAGGCGGTCGCGCGCGGGCGGCGCTCGGTTTCACAGGCGCTGCATTCCTTTCGCCATACAAATGGCAGCCCTCACGCGACCCACGCCAGCCCAACAAACCCCACAATCACGTCTATGCTTGTGGCAGCACCGCACCCAGGGCAGCACTGGCCGGCCGCTTCATCAGCCAGTCATGACCCAACCACTAAAGTATTGACCCAGAGCGGTGCAACCGCCGCGCAAAGCTGCTAGAACACGGCCCTTTCGCATTTACAAGTAGGGGGACTCGCCAGATGAACTTTACAAGGCTCAGAACAGCCCAGTTAAATGGCACCAGGCCAAATGATATTAATTATCATTACGAAACTTGTAATTCGTTACCACTCGCAAGAAACATAATTAACAAAAGCGCACGCAATGCCCGAATTTCAAGGCTTTCAGCCATTTACGCGCTGCTGTTGCACTAAATCCTACGGATAAATTTGCTACAGAAATTTTACTTGCACCAGGTTTACCCATAAAATCAGCGCGATTGATTCAGCTGCGACATTTGGTCACTGCATGTGCGACACCAGGTCGCCGCTCTACACTTTTTTCAGACTGCAGAGCTGGGTCTCTGTATAAGGATTTCTAGCATGTCCGATTCGGCAGGACTCATCGCCCACAACTGGGGCTTTGCCATCTTCCTCCTGGGTGTCGTCGGCCTGTGCGCCTTCATGCTCGGCCTGTCCAGCCTGCTCGGTAGCAAGGCATGGGGCCGCGCCAAGAACGAACCCTTCGAATCCGGCATGCTGCCCGTCGGCAGCGCCCGCCTGCGCCTGTCCGCCAAATTCTATCTGGTCGCGATGCTGTTCGTGATCTTCGATATCGAAGCCCTCTTTCTCTTTGCATGGTCTGTGTCCGTCCGCGAAAGCGGCTGGACCGGGTTCGTCGAAGCACTCGTTTTCATAGCAATTCTGTTGGCAGGTCTTGTCTACCTATGGCGCGTCGGGGCACTTGATTGGGCTCCCGAAGGTCGCCGCAAGCGGCAAGCGAAGCTGAAACAATGAGGCTTTGGCATGCAATACAATCTCACCAGAATCGATCCGGATGCGCCCAACGAGCAGTACCCGGTCGGTGAACGGGAAACCGTCACTGATCAACTGCTGGAGGACCAGGTCCACAAGAACATCTTCATGGGCAAGCTCGAAGATGTGCTGCGTGGCGCGGTCAACTGGGGTCGCAAGAACTCACTGTGGCCGTACAACTTCGGCCTGTCCTGCTGCTACGTGGAAATGACCACGGCCTTCACGGCCCCCCACGACATCGCCCGCTTCGGCGCCGAAGTCATCCGGGCCTCGCCGCGTCAGGCCGACTTCATGGTCATTGCCGGTACCTGCTTCGTGAAAATGGCGCCGATCATCCAGCGCCTGTACGAGCAGATGCTCGAGCCCAAGTGGGTGATCTCCATGGGGTCGTGCGCCAACTCCGGTGGCATGTACGACATCTACTCGGTCGTTCAGGGGGTCGACAAGTTCCTCCCCGTGGACGTCTATGTGCCTGGCTGCCCGCCACGCCCTGAGGCTTTCCTGCAAGGCTTGATGCTGCTGCAGGAGTCGATCGGCCAAGAACGACGCCCGCTTTCCTGGGTTGTTGGTGATCAAGGTATTTACCGTGCCGAGATGCCAGCCCAGAAAGACTTGCGTCGTGAGCAGCGCATTGCCGTAACCAACCTGCGCAGCCCCGACGAAGTCTGATCCAGCGACCTGCCGCCCGCTCCCCATGGAGCCGGCGGCCTGGCTTCATTCTTAACGTTGACCCAAAGCGACCGAGACCATGACAGCGGACAACGCTATTTTCATTCCGCCCTACAAGGCTGACGACCAGGATGTGGTCGTCGAACTGCACAACCGTTTTGGCGCCGAAGCATTCGTCGCCCAGGAAACCCGCACCGGCATGCCCGTGCTGTGGGTCAAGCGCGCCCAACTCAAGGAAGTGTTGAGCTTCCTGCGTGGCGTGGCCAAGCCGTACAGCATGCTGTACGACCTGCACGGCGTCGACGAACGCCTGCGTACCCAGCGCCGCGGCCTGCCAGCCGCCGACTTCAGCGTGTTCTACCACCTGCTGTCGATCGAGCGTAACAGCGACGTGATGATCAAGGTGTCGCTCAGCGAAGGCGACCTCAACCTGCCATCGGTGACCAGCATCTGGCCGAACGCCAACTGGTACGAGCGCGAAGTCTGGGACATGTTTGGCATCGACTTTGCCGGCCACCCGCACCTCAGCCGCATCATGATGCCCCCCACCTGGGAAGGCCACCCGCTGCGCAAGGACTACCCGGCCCGTGCCACCGAGTTCGACCCGTACAGCCTGACCCTGGCCAAGCAGCAGCTCGAAGAGGAATCGGCGCGCTTCAACCCCGAAGCCTGGGGCATGAAGCGTCAGGGCGCCAACGAGGACTACATGTTCCTCAACCTCGGCCCCAACCACCCTTCGGCGCACGGTGCATTCCGCATCGTGCTGCAGCTGGACGGTGAAGAGATCGTCGACTGCGTACCGGACATCGGCTACCACCACCGTGGCGCCGAGAAAATGGCCGAGCGCCAGTCCTGGCACAGCTTCATCCCCTACACCGACCGTATCGACTACCTCGGCGGGGTGATGAACAACCTGCCGTACGTGCTCGCGGTGGAGAAGCTGGCCGGCATCCAGGTGCCGCAGAAGGTCGACGTGATCCGCATCATGCTCGCCGAGTTCTTCCGCATCACCAGCCACCTGCTGTTCCTGGGCACCTATATTCAGGACGTGGGTGCCATGACCCCGGTGTTCTTCACCTTCACCGACCGCCAGCGCGCCTACACCGTGATCGAGGCGATCACCGGTTTCCGCCTGCACCCGGCCTGGTACCGCATCGGTGGCGTCGCCCACGACCTGCCGCGCGGCTGGGACAAGCTGGTCAAGGACTTCGTCGAATGGCTGCCCAAGCGCCTCGACGAGTACACCAAGGCGGCCTTGCAGAACAGCATCCTCAAGGGCCGTACCATCGGCGTCGCTGCCTACAACACCAAGGAAGCACTGGCCTGGGGCACCACCGGTGCGGGCCTGCGCGCCACCGGTTGCGACTTCGACCTGCGCAAAGCCCGCCCTTACTCCGGCTACGAGAACTTCGAGTTCGAAGTACCGCTGGCCCACAACGGCGATGCCTACGATCGCTGCATGGTCCGCGTCGAGGAGATGCGCCAGAGTATCCGCATCATCGACCAGTGCCTGCGCAACATGCCGGAAGGCCCGTACAAGGCGGATCACCCGCTGACCACGCCGCCGCCGAAAGAGCGCACCCTGCAGCACATCGAAACCCTGATCACGCACTTCCTGCAAGTCTCGTGGGGCCCGGTGATGCCGGCCAACGAGTCGTTCCAGATGATCGAGGCGACCAAGGGCATCAACAGTTACTACCTGACGAGCGATGGCGGCACCATGAGCTACCGCACCCGGATCCGTACCCCGAGCTACCCGCACCTGCAGCAGATCCCTTCGGTGATCAAAGGCAGCATGGTCGCCGACCTCATTGCGTACCTGGGCAGTATCGACTTCGTTATGGCTGACGTGGACCGCTAAGCATGAACAGCACGCTTATCCAGACAGACCGTTTCGCCCTGAGCGAAACCGAGCGCTCGGCCATCGAGCACGAAATGCATCACTACGAGGACCCGCGCGCGGCGTCCATCGAAGCCTTGAAGATCGTTCAGAAGGAACGCGGCTGGGTGCCGGACGGCGCCATTCACGCCATCGGCGAAGTGCTGGGCATTCCGGCCAGCGACGTCGAAGGTGTAGCCACCTTCTACAGCCAGATTTTCCGCCAGCCAGTCGGCCGCCACATCATCCGCGTGTGCGACAGCATGGTCTGCTACATCGGCGGCCACGAATCGGTGGTCAGCCAGATCCAGAGCGAACTGGGCATCGGCCTTGGCCAGACTACCGCAGACGGCCGCTTCACCCTGCTGCCGGTATGCTGCCTGGGCAACTGCGACAAAGCCCCGGCGCTGATGATCGACGACGACACCTTCGGTGACGTGCAGCCGGCTGGCGTTTCCAAACTGCTGGAGGGTTACGTATGACCATTACTTCCTTCGGCCCGGCCAACCGCATCGCGCGCACGGCCGAAACCCACCCGCTGACCTGGCGCCTGCGTGACGACGGCGAACCGGTATGGCTGGCCGAGTATGAATCGAAGAACGGCTACGCCGCCGCGCGCAAGGCGCTGGCAGACATGTCCGCCGACGAAATCGTGCAAAGCGTCAAGGACTCCGGCCTCAAGGGCCGTGGTGGCGCCGGCTTCCCCACCGGGGTGAAGTGGGGCCTGATGCCCAAAGACGAATCCATGAACATCCGCTACCTGCTGTGCAACGCGGACGAAATGGAGCCCAACACCTGGAAGGACCGCATGCTGATGGAGCAACAGCCCCATCTGCTGGTGGAGGGCATGCTGATCAGCGCCCGCGCCCTGAAGGCCTACCGCGGCTACATCTTCCTGCGCGGCGAATACACCACCGCCGCGAAGAACCTCAACCGCGCCATCGATGAAGCCAAGGCCGCAGGCCTTTTGGGCAAGAACATCCTGGGCAGCGGTTTCGATTTCGAGCTGTTCGTGCACACCGGTGCCGGGCGCTACATCTGCGGTGAAGAAACCGCGCTGATCAACTCGCTGGAAGGCCGCCGCGCCAACCCGCGCTCCAAGCCGCCCTTCCCTGCTGCGGTGGGTGTATGGGGCAAACCGACCTGCGTGAACAACGTCGAAACCCTGTGCAACGTGCCAGCCATCGTCGCCAACGGCAACGACTGGTACAAGTCGCTGGCCCGTGAAGGCAGCGAAGACCACGGCACCAAGCTGATGGGCTTTTCCGGCAAGGTCAAGAACCCGGGCCTGTGGGAACTGCCGTTCGGCGTTACCGCCCGCGAGCTGTTCGAGGACTACGCCGGTGGCATGCGTGACGGCTTCAAGCTCAAGTGCTGGCAGCCAGGCGGCGCCGGTACCGGCTTCCTGCTGCCCGAGCACCTCGACGCGCAGATGTACGCCGGTGGCATCGCCAAAGTCGGCACCCGCATGGGTACGGGCCTGGCCATGGCGGTCGACGACAGCGTCAACATGGTGTCGCTGCTGCGCAACATGGAAGAGTTCTTCGCCCGCGAGTCGTGTGGCTGGTGCACCCCTTGCCGTGACGGCCTGCCGTGGAGCGTGAAAATGCTCCGCGCACTGGAAAACGGCCAGGGCCGCGCCGAAGACATCGAGACGCTGCTGGGGCTGGTCAACTTCCTTGGCCCAGGCCGTACCTTCTGTGCTCACGCACCGGGTGCCGTCGAGCCATTGGGCAGTGCCATCAAGTACTTCCGCTCGGAGTTCGAGGCCGGTGTGGCGCCTGAAAGCGCTGGCACCCTGCGCCCGAACCTGGCGAAGCCGATTGTGGTCGGCGCATAAGAAGATAGAACGCGGGTGGTCCGTGCCACCCGCCAGCCCGCCGGCAGGCCCGAATGACTCGTGGCGTGCCGCAGGCTCACCGATTTCCATTAGCCACGCCCGCTCACGCGGGCCAACGAAGAACTTTGAACAATGGCCACTATCCACGTAGACGGCAAAGCGCTCGAAGTCAACGGTGCTGACAACCTGTTACAGGCGTGTCTGTCACTCGGCCTCGACATCCCTTATTTCTGCTGGCACCCCGCGCTTGGTAGCGTGGGTGCCTGCCGGCAGTGCGCGGTCAAGCAGTACACCGACGAGAACGACACCCGTGGTCGTATCGTCATGTCCTGCATGACCCCTGCTTCCGACGGCACCTGGATCTCCATCGACGATGAAGAGTCCAAGGCGTTCCGCGCCAGCGTCGTCGAATGGCTGATGACCAACCACCCGCACGACTGCCCGGTGTGCGAGGAAGGCGGTCACTGCCACCTGCAGGACATGACGGTAATGACCGGCCACAACGAGCGCCGCTACCGTTTCACCAAGCGTACCCACCAGAACCAGGACCTCGGCCCGTTCATCGCCCATGAGATGAACCGCTGCATCGCCTGCTACCGCTGCGTGCGCTACTACAAGGACTACGCCGGCGGGACCGACCTGGGTGTCTACGGCGCCCACGACAACGTGTACTTCGGTCGCGTCGAAGACGGCGTGCTGGAAAGCGAGTTCTCCGGCAACCTGACCGAAGTCTGCCCAACGGGCGTGTTCACCGACAAGACCCACTCCGAGCGCTACAACCGCAAGTGGGACATGCAGTTTGCCCCGAGCATCTGCCATGGCTGCTCCAGCGGCTGCAACATCAGCCCGGGCGAGCGCTACGGCGAGCTGCGCCGTATCGAAAACCGCTTCAACGGTTCGGTGAACCAGTACTTCCTGTGCGACCGCGGCCGCTTTGGCTACGGTTACGTCAACCGCACGGACCGCCCGCGCCAGCCACAACTGGCCGACGGCACCAAGCTGGGTCTGGACGCCGCCCTGGACAAGGCCGCCGACCTGCTGCGCGGCCGCACCATCGTCGGTATCGGTTCGCCACGCGCCAGCCTCGAAAGCAACTACGGCCTGCGTGAGCTGGTCGGTGCCGAGTACTTCTACTCGGGCATGGAAGCTGGCGAGCTGGCCCGGGTGCGCCTGGCCCTGGACGTGCTGAACAACAGCCCGCTGCCGGTGCCGACCCTGCGCGACATCGAAGACCACGACGCCGTGTTCGTGCTGGGTGAAGACCTGACCCAGACCGCTGCCCGCGTCGCCCTGGCTGTGCGCCAGGCGACCAAGGGCAAGGCCGAGGCCATGGCCGAAGCGATGAAGGTGCAGCCTTGGCTCGACGCTGCCGTGAAGAACATCGGCCAGCACGCGCTGTACCCGCTGTTCATCGCTTCGCTGGCGCAAACCAAGCTGGACGACGTGGCTGAAGAGTGCGTGCA
This sequence comes from Pseudomonas sp. PARCl1, assembly GCF_947311875.1. Lineage (NCBI taxonomy): Bacteria > Pseudomonadati > Pseudomonadota > Gammaproteobacteria > Pseudomonadales > Pseudomonadaceae > Pseudomonas > Pseudomonas sp. PARCl1. The sequence goes on along the minus strand of NZ_CAMZMX010000008.1, from coordinate 60,577 downwards.
CGCAGCCCCCGCCGACCTGGCCCGCCTGGGCTTCGCCGTGGCCCACGCCATCGACCCGAGCGCCCCGGCCGTCGAAGGCCTGGACGCCGAAGCCAAAGCCCTGGCCCAGCGCATCGCCGACGCCCTGGTGGCCGCCAAGCGCCCATTGGTGGTAGCGGGCACTTCGCTGGCCGACCCGGCCCTGATCGAAGCCGCCGCCAACATCGCCAAGGCCCTGAAGCTGCGCGAGAAAAACGGCTCCCTGAGCCTGGTGGTGCCAGAGGCCAACAGCATCGGCCTGGCCATGCTCGGTGGCGAGTCGGTAGATGCCGCGCTGGACGCCGTCATCAGCGGCAAAGCCGATGCGATCGTGGTGCTGGAAAACGACCTGTACGCCCGCGTAGCGGCTGCCAAGGTCGACGCAGCCCTGGCGGCCGCCAAAGTGGTGATCGTCGCCGACCACTCGAAAACCTCGACGGTCGACCGCGCCCACCTGGTGTTGCCGGCCGCCTCGTTCGCCGAAGGCGACGGTACCCTGGTCAGCCAGGAAGGCCGTGCCCAGCGCTTCTTCCAGGTGTTCGACCCGCAGTACCTGGACAGCAGCATCCAGATCCACGAAGGCTGGCGCTGGATGCACGCCCTGCGTGCCACCCTGCTGAACAAGCCGGTCGACTGGACGCAACTGGACCACGTCACCAGCGCCTGTGCGGCTGCCGCGCCGCAACTGGCCGGCATCGTCAATGCCGCGCCAAGCGCCGCGTTCCGCATCAAGGGCATGAAGCTGGCCCGCGAGCCGCTGCGCTACTCCGGCCGTACCGCCATGCGCGCCAACATCAGCGTGCACGAACCACGTACCCCGCAAGACAAGGACACCGCGTTCGCCTTCTCCATGGAAGGCTACTCGGGCTCGGCCGAACCGCGCCAGCAGGTGCCGTTCGCCTGGTCGCCGGGCTGGAACTCGCCACAAGCCTGGAACAAGTTCCAGGACGAGGTCGGTGGCCACCTGCGTGCTGGTGACCCGGGCGTGCGCCTGATCGAGTCGCAAGGCGACCGCCTGAACTGGTTCAGCGCCATTCCGGGCGCCTTCAACCCGGCCCGTGGCACCTGGACTGCCGTACCGTTCTTCCACCTGTTCGGCAGCGAAGAAAGTTCCTCGCGCGCCGCCCCGGTGCAACAGCGTATTCCGGCGGCCTACGTGGCCCTGGCCAAGTCCGAGGCCGACCGCCTGGGCGTCAACGAAGGTGCGCTGCTGAGCCTGACCGTTGCCGGTGTGGCCCTGCGCCTGCCGCTGCGTATCAATGAAGAGCTGGGCGCTGGCCTGGTCGCGCTGCCGAAAGGCCTGGCCGGCATTCCGCCTGCCATCTTCGGTGCACCCGTCGAAGGTCTGCAGGAGGCAGCACAATGAGCTGGTTCACCCCCGAAGTGATCGATGTGATCATCCAGGTCGTCAAGGCTATCGTGGTGCTGTTGGCCGTGGTGGTCTGCGGCGCGCTGCTCAGCTTCGTCGAACGCCGCTTGCTGGGCTGGTGGCAGGACCGCTACGGTCCTAACCGTGTCGGCCCGTTCGGCATGTTCCAGATCGCAGCCGACATGCTGAAGATGTTCTTCAAGGAAGACTGGAACCCGCCCTTCGTCGACAAGATGATCTTCACCCTGGCGCCAGTCGTGGCCATGAGCGCCCTGCTGATTGGCTTCTCGATCATCCCGATCACCCCGGGCTGGGGCGTCGCCGACCTGAACATCGGCCTGCTGTTCTTCTTCGCCATGGCCGGCCTGTCGGTCTACGCGGTGCTGTTTGCCGGCTGGTCGTCGAACAACAAGTACGCCCTGCTGGGCAGCTTGCGGGCGTCGGCCCAGACCGTGTCGTACGAAGTGTTCCTGGGCCTGGCGCTGATGGGCGTGGTGGTGCAGGTGGGCTCGTTCAACATGCGCGACATCGTCGAGTACCAGGCGCAGAACCTGTGGTTCATCATTCCGCAGTTCTTCGGCTTCTGCACCTTCTTCATCGCTGGCGTGGCCGTGACTCACCGTCACCCGTTCGACCAGCCGGAAGCGGAACAGGAACTGGCCGACGGCTACCACATCGAGTATGCCGGCATGAAGTGGGGCATGTTCTTCGTCGGTGAGTACATCGGCATCATCCTCATCTCGGCGCTGCTGGTAACCCTGTTCTTCGGCGGCTGGCACGGCCCGTTCGGCATCCTGCCGCAACTGCCGTTCCTGTGGTTCGCATTGAAGACCGCGTTCTTCATCATGCTGTTCATCCTGCTGCGCGCCTCGATCCCGCGCCCACGCTATGACCAGGTGATGGACTTCAGCTGGAAGTTCTGCCTGCCGCTGACCCTGATCAATTTGCTGGTGACCGCTGCGCTCGTGCTCTACAACACGCCAGCCGTCGCGGCCCAGTGAGGATTTGACCCATGTTCAAGTATATCGGCGACATCGTTAAGGGCACCGGCACCCAGCTGCGCAGCCTGGCCATGGTGTTCTCCCACGGGTTTCGCAAACGCGACACCCTGCAGTACCCCGAAGAGCCCGTGTACCTGCCGCCGCGCTACCGCGGCCGCATCGTGCTCACCCGCGACCCCGACGGCGAGGAGCGCTGCGTAGCGTGCAACCTCTGCGCGGTGGCCTGCCCGGTCGGCTGCATCTCGCTGCAGAAAGCCGAAACCGAGGACGGCCGCTGGTACCCGGAGTTCTTCCGCATCAACTTCTCGCGCTGCATCTTTTGCGGCCTGTGTGAAGAAGCGTGCCCGACCACCGCGATCCAGCTGACTCCGGATTTCGAAATGGCCGAGTTCAAGCGTCAGGACCTGGTGTACGAGAAAGAAGATCTGCTGATCTCCGGCCCCGGCAAGAACCCTGACTACAACTTCTACCGTGTTGCGGGTATGGCCATCGCTGGCAAGCCGAAAGGCGCTGCACAGAACGAAGCCGAGCCGATCAACGTGAAGAGCTTGCTCCCATAAGGACAGAAAGATGGAATTCGCTTTCTACTTCGCATCCGGGATCGCCGTGGTGTCCACCCTTCGGGTGGTGACCGGCACCAACCCCGTGCACGCCTTGCTTTACCTGATCATTTCGCTGATTTCCGTGGCCATGATCTTCTTCTCCCTGGGTGCGCCGTTCGCCGGTGCCCTGGAAGTGATCGCCTACGCCGGCGCCATCATGGTGCTGTTCGTGTTCGTGGTGATGATGCTCAACCTCGGGCCGGCTTCGGTGGCCCAGGAGCGCGGCTGGCTCAAGCCCGGCATCTGGGCCGGGCCGGTCATCCTTGGCGCCCTGCTGCTGGCAGAGCTGCTGTACGTGCTGTTCGTCACCCCGAGCGGCGCCGGCATCAGCGGTACCACCGTGGGCCCGAAAGCCGTGGGGGTCAGCCTGTTCGGCCCCTACCTGCTGGTGGTCGAACTGGCGTCGATGCTGCTGCTGGCGGCAGCTGTGACCGCCTTCCACCTGGGCCGCAACGAGGCGAAGGAGTAAATCATGGGTGCTATCCCTCTCGAACATGGCCTGGCAGTCGCCGGCATCCTGTTCTGCTTAGGTCTGGTTGGCCTGATGGTCCGCCGCAACATCCTCTTCGTGCTCATGAGCCTGGAAGTCATGATGAACGCCTCTGCCCTGGCGTTCGTCGTCGCCGGGGCCCGTTGGGTCCAGCCCGACGGCCAGGTGATGTTCATTCTGGTGATCAGCCTGGCAGCTGCCGAGGCCAGCATTGGCCTGGCCATCCTGCTGCAGCTGTACCGCCGGTTCCACACTCTCGACATCGATGCTGCCAGTGAGATGCGCGGATGAACCTTCTCTTTCTGACTTTCGTCTTTCCCCTCATCGGCTTCCTGCTGATGTCGTTCTCGCGCGGACGGTTCTCGGAGAACCTGTCCGCGCTGATCGGCGTCGGCTCGGTAGGCCTGTCGGCGGCCACGGCCGCCTACGTCATCTGGCAATTCAACGTCGCCCCACCTGAAGGCGGCGCTTACAGCCAGTTGCTGTGGCAGTGGATGTCGGTGGACGGCTTCGCGCCGAACTTCACCCTGTACCTGGACGGCCTGTCGGTCACCATGCTCGGCGTGGTCACCGGTGTCGGCTTCCTGATCCACCTGTTCGCCTCCTGGTACATGCGTGGCGAAGCCGGCTACTCGCGCTTCTTCTCGTACACCAACCTGTTCATCGCCAGCATGCTGTTCCTGATCCTTGGCGATAACCTGCTGTTCATCTACTTCGGCTGGGAAGGCGTGGGCCTGTGCTCGTACCTGTTGATCGGCTTCTACTACAGCAACCGCAACAACGGTAATGCCGCGCTCAAGGCATTCATCGTCACCCGCATCGGCGACGTGTTCATGGCCATCGGCCTGTTCATCCTGTTCGCCCAGCTGGGTACCTTGAACGTGCAGGAGCTGCTGGTGCTGGCACCACAGAAATTCCAGGCGGGCGACACCTGGATGGTGCTGGCAACGCTGATGCTGCTGGGCGGTGCGGTGGGTAAATCGGCCCAGCTGCCACTGCAGACCTGGCTGGCGGACGCGATGGCCGGCCCGACTCCGGTTTCGGCACTGATCCACGCCGCGACCATGGTGACTGCGGGCGTGTACCTGATCGCCCGTACCAACGGCCTGTTCCTGCTGGCACCCGACATCCTGCACCTGGTAGGCGTAGTCGGTGGCGTGACCCTGGTACTGGCCGGCTTCGCTGCGCTGGTGCAAACCGACATCAAGCGTATCCTCGCCTACTCGACCATGAGCCAGATCGGCTACATGTTCCTGGCCCTGGGCGTCGGTGCCTGGGACGCGGCGATCTTCCACCTGATGACCCACGCGTTCTTCAAGGCACTGCTGTTCCTGGCCTCCGGTGCGGTGATCGTGGCCTGCCACCACGAGCAGAACATCTTCAAGATGGGCGGCCTGTGGAAGAAACTGCCCCTGGCCTATGCCAGCTTCGTGGTCGGTGGCGCGGCCCTGGCCGCCCTGCCGATCGTGACGGTAGGCTTCTACTCCAAGGACGAGATCCTCTGGGAAGCCTTCGCCAGCGGCAACACCGGCCTGCTGTACGCCGGCCTGGTGGGCGCATTCATGACCTCGCTGTACACCTTCCGCCTGATCTTCATCGCCTTCCACGGCGAAGCCAAGACCGAAGCGCATGCCGGCCACGGCATCAGCCACTGGCTGCCGCTGGGCGTACTGATCGTGCTGTCGACCTTCATCGGTGCCTGGATCACCCCACCGCTGGCCGGCGTGCTGCCTGAAAGCGCCGGCCATGCCGGTGGCGCCGCCAAGCACGCGCTGGAAATCACCTCGGGGTCGATCGCCATTGCCGGTATCCTGCTGGCAGCCCTGCTGTTCCTGGGCAAGCGCAGCTTCGTCAGTGCGGTGGCCAACAGCAGCATCGGCCGCGTGCTTTCGGCCTGGTGGTTCGCTGCCTGGGGCTTCGACTGGATCTACGACAAGCTGTTCGTCAAACCTTACCTGCTGATCAGCCACATGCTGCGCAAGGATCCGGTTGACCGCGGCATTGCCCTCATCCCTCGCCTGGCTCGCGGCGGCCACGTCGCCATGAGCAAGACCGAGACAGGCCAACTGCGCTGGTACACCGCCTCGATCGCCGTTGGCGCAGTGCTGGTACTCGGCGCTGTGGTAGTGGCTGCGGTATGACCATGAACTTTGCGAACCTTGCGACCCTGCAAAAGGAAACGAACCCGTCATGATTTTGCCTTGGCTGATCCTGATCCCCTTCATCGGCGGCTTCCTGTGCTGGCTGGGTGAGCGCTTCGGCGCCACCCTGCCGCGCTGGATCGCGCTGCTGACCATGTCCCTGCTGCTAGGCATCGGCCTGTGGCTGTGGGCTCACGGCGATTACACCCTCGCCCCCGCACCTGGCGCCGAACCGGCCTGGGCCCTGGAATACAAAGTCCAGTGGATCCAGCGCTTCGGCATCAGCATCCACCTGGCCCTCGATGGCCTCTCGCTGCTGATGATCCTGCTTACCGGCCTGCTCGGTGTGCTGTCGGTCCTGTGCTCGTGGAAAGAAATCCAGCGTCACGTCGGCTTCTTCCACCTCAACCTGATGTGGATCCTGGGCGGCGTGGTCGGTGTGTTCCTGGCACTGGACCTGTTCCTGTTCTTCTTCTTCTGGGAAATGATGCTGGTGCCGATGTACTTCCTCATCGCGCTCTGGGGTCACAGCTCGGCAGATGGCAAGAAGACCCGGATCTACGCGGCGACCAAGTTCTTCATCTTCACCCAGGCCAGCGGCCTGATCATGCTGGTGGCGATCCTTGGCCTGGTCCTGGTCAACTACAACACCACCGGCGTGCTCACCTTCAACTACAGCGACCTGCTCAAGGCCCAGTTGCCTGCGGGCGTGGAATACCTGCTGATGCTGGGCTTCTTCATCGCCTTTGCGGTGAAGCTGCCGGTGGTGCCGTTCCACTCCTGGTTGCCTGACGCTCACGCCCAGGCGCCCACTGCAGGTTCCGTGGACCTGGCCGGTATCCTGCTGAAGACTGCGGCCTATGGCCTGCTGCGCTTCGCCCTGCCGCTGTTCCCGAACGCCTCGGCCGAGTTCGCGCCGATTGCCATGACCCTGGGCCTGATCGGCATCTTCTACGGTGCGTTCCTGGCTTTCGCGCAAACCGACATCAAGCGCCTGATCGCCTTCTCCAGCGTCTCGCACATGGGCTTCGTGCTGATCGGTATCTACTCCGGCAGCCAGCAGGCCCTGCAAGGCGCGGTAATCCAGATGCTGGCCCACGGCCTGTCGGCTGCCGCGCTGTTCATCCTGTCGGGCCAGCTGTACGAGCGCCTGCACACCCGTGACATGCGCCAGATGGGCGGCCTGTGGCACCGTATTGCCTACCTGCCCGCCATCAGCCTGTTCTTCGCCGCTGCCTCGCTGGGCCTGCCCGGCACCGGCAACTTCGTCGGCGAGTTCCTGATCCTGCTCGGCAGCTTCGTGCATGTACCGTGGATCACCGTGATCGCCACCACCGGCCTGGTATTTGGCTCGGTGTACTCGCTGATCATGATCCACCGCGCCTACTTCGGCCCGGCCAAGAGCGACACCGTACTGGCCGGCATGGACGGTCGCGAGCTGATCATGGTGCTGGGCCTGGCGGTCCTGCTGATCCTGCTGGGCGTGTATCCGCAGCCATTCCTCGACACCTCTGCCGCCACCATGAGTGGTGTGCAGCAGTGGCTCGGCTCCGCTTTCACTCAACTCGCTTCGGCCCGGTAAGAGCGCTATGGAATTCACCACTCAACACTTCATCGCATTGGCGCCGATGCTGATCACCACCATCACCACGGTGGTGGTGATGCTGGCGATCGCCTGGAAGCGCAACCACTCGCAAACCTTCCTGCTGTCCACCGTGGGCCTGAACCTGGCGCTGCTGTCGATCCTGCCGGTGCTGAAGGTGGCACCGTTGGCGGTCACCCCGCTGCTGACCATCGACAAGTTCGCCTGCCTGTACATGGCGATCATCCTGGTGGCCACGCTGGCTTGCGTCACCCTGGCCCACGCCTACCTGGGCGAAGGCTCCAAAGGCTTCCCGGGCAACCGTGAAGAGCTCTACCTGCTGCTGCTGATGTCGGCACTCGGTGGCCTGGTGCTGGTCAGCGCCAACCACCTGGCGGGGCTGTTCATCGGCCTGGAGCTGCTGTCGGTGCCGGTCTACGGCCTGGTGGCCTATGCGTTCTTCAACAAGCGCTCGCTGGAAGCCGGTATCAAGTACATGGTGCTGTCGGCCGCCGGTTCAGCGTTCCTGCTGTTCGGCATGGCCTTGCTGTACGCCGACGCCGGCAGCCTGAGCTTCGACCAGATCGGCAAGGCCCTGGCGGCTACCAGCATGCCAAGCCTGGTGGCCCAACTGGGCCTGGGCATGATGCTGGTCGGCCTGGCCTTCAAGCTGTCGCTGGTACCTTTCCACCTGTGGACCCCGGACGTGTACGAAGGCGCCCCGGCGCCGGTTGCCGCATTCCTGGCAACCGCCAGCAAGGTCGCGGTGTTCGCCGTGGTCGTGCGCCTGTTCATGCTCTCCCCTGCTGCCAGCAGCGGCGTGCTGAGCACCGTACTGGCGGTCATCGCCGTTGCCTCCATCCTGGTCGGTAACCTGCTGGCGCTGACCCAGAGCAACCTCAAGCGCCTGCTCGGTTACTCGTCCATCGCCCACTTCGGTTACCTGCTCATCGCCCTGATCGCCAGCAAGGGCCTGGCCCTGGAAGCCATGGGCGTGTACCTGGTCACCTACGTGATCACCAGCCTGGGCGCCTTCGGGGTCATCACCCTGATGTCCTCGCCCTATGGCGGCCGTGACGCCGATGCCCTTTACGAATACCGCGGCCTGTTCTGGCGCCGCCCGTACCTGACTGCAGTGCTGACCGTGATGATGCTGTCGCTGGCGGGCATCCCGCTGACCGCCGGTTTCATCGGCAAGTTCTACATCATCGCCACCGGTGTCGAGTCGCACCTGTGGTGGCTGGTTGGTGCCCTGGTGATCGGCAGCGCCATCGGCGTGTACTACTACCTGCGTGTCATGGTCACCCTGTACCTGGTCGAGCCGAACCTGCGTCGCCACGACGCACCGCTGAAGTGGGAGCAGCGCACCGGTGGCGTCATGCTGCTGGCCATCGCCATTCTTGCTTTCGTACTGGGTGTGTACCCGCAACCCCTGCTGGAAATGGTCCAGCAAGCCGGCCTGCAACTGATCGGCTGATTGCCCTGGCAATGAAAACACCCCGCTGATGCGGGGTGTTTTTTTATGTGCGTGTTTTAGGTCGCTGAGCATGCCAGCTCATTCACCAGGGCTACCCAGCCCTGCGCCCGGCAGGGCCGCCTTGCGCAAATCACCATTGGCTGAAGGCAGGTAGACTTCCGGGTTGGGCATGCCGCTGGGCGACAGTTCATGGGTCATTTCGAATTCGGCACGTACCGACCAGCCACAGGCCTCGGTTGTGCATTGCAAATAAGCAATGCGCAGGAAAATATGGCGACCTTCACTGGTGCGGATGCGCATCCTGCTGTGGCAGTGCGGGCAGACAAGCTTGTAAGTACTCACGGCAAGTACCTGCAAGCACTGTTCAGGTTCAACTTCAGTGAGAATGCTCGCCGGAGTGTGTCAGTATTGGCCACAAAATCGGGACTATTCTTCAGTTTGGTGTTTCTCATTGCAGAAATGCTCCTTAAAACGCAGGGCTGTATTCATAACGAGTAGTTTAAGCCCATGGAATATCATTAAACCAGTCATGGATATTTGTTATGAGTACTCACGTACTGGCTGCGGTGCTCACGCGGCTCAAGCTTCTAACTGGCGCGCAGTCCGACGCCGATCTTTCGCGCGCACTGTCGGTGAGCCCGCAGACGCTCAGCAGCTGGAAGGTGCGCGATAGCATTCCCTATTCCCTTTGCATCGAGATCGCCAGGCAACATGCCTGCTCGCTGGACTGGCTTCTGCTCGGCCATGGCGAGCAGGCCCCGGCAAGCCGGGGCCTGACGGGTTGGGAAGCCGATGTGCTCGAGCGCCTGCGCACCTTGTCCCCCAGCGACCGCCAAGCCATCTTGCTGTTCATCGAAGACAAGCAGCGAATCCGGCAACTGGAACAGCGGTTGAGCGAGCTGGCGGGTTAACCCCGCTTACGCCAGCGCTGGATCAGTTCACGCGGGTCGAGGGTGTCGACCAGCACCATGACCTTCAGGCTGACCGGAATGACGATTACCGCTGCCACAAAACCGGCCATGCCACGTGACAGCAAGGGCACCGACTCCGAAATCAGCGGCTCGAACAAATGGCCCACGCCTACGGTGACGAACACCAGCAAGAGTTTCTTGGCCAGTGTCAGCCGCTTGGCGGTGTTGGTGATCAACCGGTCGCGTGCGGCACTGACCAGCAACGCCCCCAGCAACGCGGCGAACAACACATTGCCATCCACCCCCAGCATCTGCGCCAGGGTTGAACCCAAGTGGTCGCAGAACCATTGTTCAGGCATGTTTCAGCCCTCGTCGCGGTCCTGCAAGGCAAGGCGCGGAACCCAAGGTATGCAGGATCGCGGCTTCGACAAAACGGGTGTAACACACGTGCAAGGCGCGCCCATGGTCATGCCCGGCCACGTCCTCGAGGCGTTGGTAGCCCCGCTCACGCAGTGCCGCTCGCCAGCGGGCGAACTCGCTTGCCGCGGCAATCACGGCACAGCGCGCGGCCACCTCCAGCGCCGCATCACTGACTGGCTGCTGCAGCTTCAGCCGTTCATGCAACCTGCCCAAGTCCACCCGCGGCCAGAACGGGTCGTGGCTATCGGCAATGCGTGGTAGGCGATCGGTACTCATGCGTCACCTCCTCATTGCTCGGCCAGCATGCCGTAACGAATAGCCTTGATCACTGCAGCTACCCGGGTGGGCACATCGAATTTGCGCAGGATGTTGGACACGTGGAAATTCACGGTCGACTCCTTGCACGCCAGGATCTGCCCGATTTCCCAGGAACTCTTGCCATAGGCGCACCACAGCAGCACCTGCTGTTCACGTGGTGTCAGGCGCACCGGGGCGTCCGCCAGAGGGTGCTGCGAATGTCGAGCGTTGTCGGTCATGTTTGAACTCCACGGGTGAGTGAGCACGGCACGCTTGCCGATCTGCGTTCACCTTACGAAGCCCGGGCGGCAGCCTCCATCGCCGCCGCTTGTAAAGAACTTTCGTACAAAAGCGTCTGACGAAAGCAGCGGGAAAATGAGTGCTTTTCTTCGTGCTCCCGGCGGCATTTCGCTCGTCTCAACGCCGTTGTCCATTCGCTTTTCGCCTGGAGTCGTACAATGCGTCGCGTTATGCCCCTGTCATCCTGCCTGGGCCTGCTGGCTGCCATGGGCGCCACCCAGCCCGTCGTGGCGGCACCCTCGGTCGAGCTCGACCAGGTGCTGATCACCGACGAGGAGCAGACCGAACTGACGGCCGCCACCCAGCGCCTGCGCGAAATACCGGGCGCCAGCAACCTGGTGGACATGCAACGCGTCGGCCAAGGCCGGGTGGCCAGCAACCAGGACGTGCTGGCCTACCAGCCCGGTGTGTTCGCACAATCGGCAGGCAACGACGGGATCAAGTTGTCGATCCGCGGCTCAGGCCTCAATCGTGCCCCGGGGGCACATGGCTCTGGCATCTACACGATGTTCGACGGGCTGCCATTGACCGGCCCGGGGGGCACCCCCTACGAGCTGTTCGAACCCTTGTGGCTAAGCCGCGCGGAAGTGTTGCGCGGCGCCAACGGCTTCGATCAGGGCGCGCTGGCACTGGGTGGCGCGATCAACTACGTCACCCACACCGGCTATGACGCTGCACCGCTGCAGGTGCGCTACGAGGTGGGCAGCCGCGGCTACCAGCATCGGCATATCAGCTCGGGCCAGGTGCTGGGCGACCTCGACTACTACGTCGCGTTGACCGATGCCGAATACGACGGTTACCAGGCTCACAGCAGCGGCAGTGCCAAGGGCGTGGCTGCCAATGTCGGCTACCGCTTCAACCCCAACCTCGAAACGCGCTTCTACCTGCGCTACCGGGAAACCGAGAACGAACTGGCCGGGCGCCTGACCAAGGACCAGATCAAACACCACCCTCGGGCGGCCAACCCGGCCTACCTGGCCCGTGACGATAGCCGCCCGCAACCGGGCAGCACCTGGGTAGGCAACAAGACTACCTTCTACCTCGACGATGACGCGCGGGTGGAAGCCGGCCTGGTCTACCACGACTACCCCATGGACCTGCGCGAAGGGCCGATGCGCCTGAAGGTGGCCTATACCGACGTCAGCGGCACGCTCAACTATTCGCGCCGCGACAGCCTGTACGGCCACGAGAGCAAGACCACCCTCGGCTGGCGCACCACCAAACACCTGCCAAACAGCGGCGCCTCGCAGTTCGCCCGCACTGGCGACGTGTTCGGTGCAAGGACGCGGGACTTCACCTACCAGGGCTCCGATACCGTGCTGCATGCCGGCAATGACCTGGAACTGGTGCCCAACCTGTGGCTGACCACCGGCCTGGCCATGATCTACACCCGGCGTGAAAGCGACGTCACCTACCCTGCCGAGGGCGGCAAAGTGAGCATGCATGACTGGGATTACGCCCCCCGTGTGGGCTTGCGCTACGACCTTCGGCCGGACCTGCAGGTGTATGGCAACCTCAGCCGTTCGGTCGAGCCGCCACACCCCTGGTCGCTGATCTGGAGCGCACCGAGTACTGGCGGCAAACAGATCCAGCCGATCAAAATGCAGAACCAGACTGCAACCACCCTGGAAGTGGGCGCACGTGGCGATTCGGCCATCGGCCGCTGGGACCTGGCCTGGTACTACGCACAGGTGCGCCACGAACTGCTCGCCGTGGAAGTGGTGCCGAACTTCACCTCCGAGTTCAATGCCAGCGCCACAGTGCACCAAGGTGTGGAAGCCGGCCTCGTCAGCACCTTGTGGGAACGCGCAGGCACGGGCAAGTTGAGCCTGCGCCAGGCCTATACATTCAGTGATTTCCACTACCGCGATGACGAGGCGTTCGGTGACAATCGCCTGCCTGGCATCCCCATGCACTATTACCAGGCCGAGCTGCGCTACGACTGGCCGAACGGTTTCCATGCCGGGGTGAATACCCAGCTGGCATCCAAGGTTCAGGTGGACTACGCCAACAGCTACCACGCTGATGAATATGCCCTGCTCGGCGCGCGTATCGGTTGGGATTCACCCCGCCAGGACTGGCAAACCTGGCTGGACCTGCGCAACCTCACCAACCAGCGTTATGCAGCGACGGTGACGCCCGCCTACAACGATGCCGGTAATGACAATGCGCGCTCCACCCCGGGCGAAGGCTTTAGCGTATACGCCGGGGTTTCCTACAGCTTCCGCTAACGCATGGCGCCCCTTGCAGCAGCGGGCCAGGCCACTGCGGCAAGGGGCATCCCACGAGTGGGTTGGCGGTTCAGACCGACCGGTTCAGCTTCACCCATGAAGCAAACTTGTCGATGAAGGCCTGCAGGAATGGCCGGGTCTTGTCGTTGAGCTTGCCCGACTCGTCGAACAGGTTGGCGGCACCGCCAATGTAGGCTTCGGGCATCTGCATGCACGGCATGTCCAGAAATACCAGCGCCTGGCGCACGGCATGGTTGGCACCAAAGCCGCCGATAGCCCCTGGCGAAACGCTCACCACCGCAGTGGGCTTGCCGCTCCAGGCACTGTGCCCGTAAGGCCGCGAGCCAACGTCAATGGCGTTCTTCAGGCAGCCGGGGACCGAGCGGTTGTATTCAGGGGTGACGAACAGCACGGCATCGCTACGGCGGATCTCCTCGCGAAACCGTGTCCAGGACTGAGGAGCGCCTTCGGCCTCGACATCCTCGTTGTACAGCGGCAGATCGCCAATTTCGACGATTTTCAGGGCAAGACTGGACGACGCCAGCTCCGCAAGCGCGCGGGCGACCTTACGGTTGTAGGACTCCTTGCGCAAGCTACCGACAACAACCGCAACCGAATACACCTGGCTCATGGCAATTTCCTACCTATACGGGTTAAAGGACGTTGTAGTTATAGATGACCGTTTCTCGCCGCTTTGGTTTTTTTTCATCGACGCGAAAACTTCCAGCCCTCCTGCACGGTCTATGACTACAGACATTTCCTACGTATTTCAGAGGTTTCCACCCAAATGGCAGCAGTAATGGTCGGCCAATTCCACGCCCGTGACGCCGAAGGCCGCATCTACCCCGTGCACGAGTTCCAGGAGTCGACCCTGCAACTTGACGGCAGCACACTGGGCGCCCCCATCACAACCTACCGCCTGGCCATCGGCGACAAGGTCAATTACCTGGGTGAAAACCGCTTCGAGCTGGCCCGCAGCGGTGTCGAGCTCATTCGCATTCCGTGAAGCAAGCCGTGGCGCATTGCCGGTGATGGATGACCGGCAGCAGCAAGACAGATAGCCACAATCAGCCGGCAGCTGACTCGGTCAGCACCTGCCACATCGAAGGCCCGCCTGCCGATTTGGCTATGGCTGCCAACCGCTCGGCATGCGCTTCCAGCTCTTGGGCATTGGCCATGATCACGCGCCCCGGCGCTCGCCCGGTGATCCGGCGGATTTCGCTGCCGCCGCCAACCTCCCCGTCACCCTCGGCATCCGCCCCATGACCGGCCAGCGACAGGCTGGTCTGGCCACCGGTCATCGCCAGGTAGACGTCGGCCAGCAGTTCCGAGTCGAGCAGTGCGCCGTGCAGCTCACGGCCCGAGTTGTCGATATCGTAGCGTTTGCACAGCGCATCGAGGCTGTTGCGCTGCCCCGGGTGGCGCGAACGCGCCAGCAGCAAGGTGTCGAGAACGGTGCAGTACTGCGACACGTCCGCGCGATGCTGCTGGCCCAGCAAGGCGAATTCGTTGTTGATGAAGCCTACGTCGAACGCCGCGTTGTGGATGACCAGCGTGGCGCCCTGGATGAACTCGAAGAACTCATCGGCCACATCGGCGAAGCGCGGCTTGCCGACCAGAAACGCGTCGGTGATGCCGTGGACGTTGATCGCCCCCTCGTCACTTTCGCGGTCCGGCTGCAGGTAGACATGGAAATGCCGCCCGGTCAGCCGCCGGCCGATCACCTCGACACAGCCGATTTCGATGATCCGGTGACCTTCGCCAACCGGCATACCCGTGGTCTCGGTATCGAGAATCACGTACCGTTTATCTTGCTGCTGCTCCACGCCGGGTGCTCCAACTTGCATCAGTTACAAAGCGGCGATTGTACCCCAGCTCAACGCTGGGCGCGCACCTCATCGACCCCACGGTTGGCCAACTGGTCGGCCCGTTCGTTGCCGGGGTGGCCGATGTGCCCGCGTACCCACTTCCAGGTGACCTTGTGGCGGTTGACCTGCTCATCGAGCAGTTGCCACAGGTCGGCGTTTTTTACCGGCTCCTTGGCCGCGGTTTTCCAGCCGCGCTTCTTCCAATTGACCATCCACTCGTTGATGCCCTTCATCACATATTGCGAGTCGGTGGTCAGCACGACTTCGCATTCACGCTTGAGCGACATCAGCCCCTGGATCGCCGCCATCAGCTCCATGCGGTTGTTGGTGGTTTCACGTTCGCCGCCCCACAGTTCCTTCTCGACGCCCTTGTAGATCATCAGCACCCCCCAGCCACCCGGGCCAGGGTTGCCCTTGCAGGCACCATCGGTAAACATTTCGACGCTATCGCTCATGTACCACTCTTGAATTCAGTGCTTGTCAGTTTCAGGGTTGGCTGCCGTGCGGTTGACCTTGGCCAGCGGCAGCGGCAGCAGCTTGCCCATGGGCTCGCGACGCTGCTGACGCAGGGGCCGCAGCCCTACCACCATCTTGCGCGCCACCAGCAGGTAGACCCCACCACCGGCACCTTGCCAGCCGCCGGCCAGCCGCTCCCAGCCTTGCAGGCGCTGCTGCCAGGCCGGTGAGGCAAGCGGCGGACGATAGCACCCGAAGCGGCGTTTCTCCAGCGCGAAGCCCAGCAGGTTGAGCCAGTCGCCAACCCGCGACGGCGAGATGCAGCGCGCCTTGCGCAAGGCGCCATGGCTGAAGAAATGGCGCATGCCCCAACTGCTCCACGGGTTGATGCCCACGATCAGCAAGTGCCCACCCGGGCGCACGGCACTGGCTGCCTCGCGCAGCAGGCCATGCGGGGACAGGCAGAAGTCCAGGCCATGCTGCAGCACCACCACGTCGGCAGCATGCTCGCTCAGCGGCCAGGCCTGTTCCTCGCAGACAATTTCAACCCCAGGCAACGGCGCACCAAGGCGCACATTGCGCTGCACCTGGGGTGCCTGGGGCGGTGCTTCGGCGCAGGGCCCGTAATGCACCAGGTAACCGCCAAAAAAGCGCCCCAGCTCTTCCTCCAGCAGTTGGTCTTCTTCCTTGAGCATCAGTTGGCCGAGTGGGCCATTGAACCACTCACGGGCCAGGCTGATCAGCTCGACCCAGTCCGGATCGGCCTGGGCAAAGGCTTGGTCGGTCATTGCGCTCTCCCTCGAAGGTTCTCCCGCCGCGCCATCGCGGCTAAGATGCCTTCATGTGCCACGCTAGGTGAATCGGATCCGCACCATGATACAGATCGATGCTCTTCCCGCTTTCTCCGACAACTACATCTGGTTGTTACAGGATACTGCCAAACGCCGTTGTGCGGTGGTCGACCCCGGCGACGCCGGCCCGGTGGAGCGTTGGCTGGCCGCCAACCCCGGCTGGGCGTTGAGCGACATCCTCATTACCCACCACCACAACGACCACGTCGGCGGCGTGGCACGGCTCAAGCAACTGACCGGCGCGCGGGTCTGTGGCCCGGCCAACGAGCAGATTCCCTGCCGTGACCTGGCGCTGGACGAGGGCGCCGAGGTGGAAGTGCTGGGCGTGGTATTCCAAGTGCTGGCGGTGCCCGGCCACACCCTGGGCCATATCGCTTTCTTCAGTGACCAGCCGGCAACCCCGCTCCTGTTCAGCGGCGATACCCTGTTCGCGGCCGGTTGCGGGCGCATGTTCGAGGGCACGCCCGAGCAGATGCAACCCGCCCTGGCCCGCCTGGCTGCCCTGCCCGCGCACACCCAGGTGTACTGCGCCCACGAATACACGCTTGCCAACCTGCGCTTCGCCAGGGCCGTCGAGCCCGACAACCGGCATGTGCAGCAGCGCTTCGACGAGGTGACCCGGTTGCGCGCCGACCAGCGCATCACATTGCCGACAACAATTGGCCTGGAGCGCCTGACCAACCCTTTTTTGCGCACCTCTGAAACATTAGTTAAACAAAAAGCAGACGAATGGAAGGGACACTCCAACGCTACGCATGTCGCTGTTTTTGCTGCCTTGAGGTCTTGGAAAGACACCTTCTGATAACCGCAAGATATATCGCAATCTGTCTTCAACGGTTGACCCGGCCCGGAGCGGTTTCTAGAATCGCCGAAATTTTTTGCCCGGATACCTGTCTCAGCCGATGTCTTCCCGTAGCCGCAGAACCTCTCATTCAGTCGCCCTGACGCGCCTGGCCCAAATCAGTGCGCTGGCTCTGGCCGCCACTCTGGTGGGTTGCCAGAGCACCCGTCAGCTCGACGAATCCGATAGCGTTCGCGCGCACAACTACCAGGCGCGGATCAAGCACAAACCCGCGCCGCTGCTGGTCAAGCCGGCCGAGCAGGCGCCACAGGACGTGTGGGAGCGCATGCGCCAGGGCTTTGCCCTGCAGGACAGCATCGACGTCAACCCGCGCATCGAGCAACAGCGTTTGTGGTTCGCCAGCAACCCCACCTTCATCGAAAGCGCTGGCGAGCGCGGCAGCCTGTACCTGCACTACATCGTCGAGCGCCTCGAGGAGCGTGACATGCCCCTGGAGCTGGCGCTGCTGCCAGCCATCGAAAGCGCCTACAACCCGATGGCGTATTCGCGGGCCAGCGCCGCAGGCATGTGGCAGTTCATGCCGGCAACCGGTCGCCACTTCAACCTGCGCCAGACCAATTTCTATGACGGCCGCCGCGACATTACGGCCTCGACCAATGCTGCGCTGGACTACCTGACCCGCCTGCATGACATGTTCAACGGCGACTGGCTGCTGGCGCTGGCCGCCTACAACGCCGGCGAAGGCACGGTCAGCCGCGCCATCGAGCGCAACGAGAAGCTTGGCCTGCCGACCGACTACTGGAACCTGCCACTGCCGCAGGAAACCCGTGACTACGTACCCAAGTTGCTGGCGCTGTCGCAGGTGGTGTCCACGCCTGAAGCCTATGGCGTCAATCTCACCCCGATCGCCAACGAACCGTACTTCGAAGCAGTGGCGATCAACGAACGCTTGGACCTGACCCGGGTTGCCGCCTTCGCCAACATCGACGAGGACGAGCTGATCCAGCTCAACCCGGCTTTCAAGAAACGCATGACCGTCGATGGCCCGAAACAGCTGCTGGTGCCAACCGCCAAAGCACAGCTGCTCAGTGCCAGCCTGTCCAACCTCAACCCCGAGCAACTGGTCAGCCTGCAACCGCCAAAAGCCGCATTCGCCCGCGCCGTGGCCGAAGCCAAGGCACCGATGGCCACGCGTAGCTACCGGGTCAAGCGGGGTGACAACCTCGGTGCCATCGCCAAGGCCAACCGCGTATCGATCAAGGACATCAAGCGCTGGAACCGCCTGTCCGGCAACAACCTGCGCGCTGGCCAGGTCCTGGCCCTGCGCGGTGGCAACGCCCCGAGCGCCGCCGGCAATCGCGTAGCGGCGTCGGCGCAGCGCTCTACCCAGTACAAGGTGCGCAAGGGTGACTCGCTGTACCTGGTGGCCAAGCGCTTCAACGTGGAAATGAAGCACCTCAAGCGCTGGAACCCGCGCAGCGGTCATGCCCTCAAGCCCGGGCAGACCCTGACCGTCTACGTCGGGCATTGAAAGTCGCAAGCTGCAAGCTGCAAGAAAAAAGCAATTCGCGTACACCGCCGCTTTTTCTTGAAGCTTGAAGCTTGAAGCTTGCCGCTCTCTTTTTCCCACCCCCCCAAGCTGTTACTGTACGCCGACAAAAGCCCAACGCCTCTGGATCGGATGCCGACTTGATACGTCCCCTCCTGCTGTCAATCAGCCTGGCCTTGAGCTTTCCCGCAGTCGCGATGGTGAGCGAAAGCCACGGATACGCGCAGTTCGGCACGCTCAAGTACCCAGCCACGTTCACCCACTTCGACTGGGTCAACCCGCAAGCGCCCAAAGGCGGCACGTTGCGGGCGATGGCCTTTGGCACCTTCGACACCCTCAACCCCTATACCTTCAAGGGGTCGAGCCCGGTTACCACGCCCAACTTCCAGCAGTACGGCATCAGCGAGCTCAACGAGCCGCTGATGGTCGGTACCGGCCAATACGACCCGTCCGGCGACGAGCCCACCTCCAGCTACGGCCTGATTGCCCGCTCGGTGGAATACAGCGAGGACCGTAGCTGGGTGGTGTTCAACCTGCGCCCGGAAGCCCGCTGGCATGACGGCAAGCCGATCACCTCGGCAGACGTGGCCTTCTCCTACCGCACGTTGCTCAAGGACGGCCACCCGATCTACCGCACCAACCTGCAGGAGGTGCAGCGGGTCGACATCCTCGGCCCGCTGCGCATCCGCTTCGTGTTCAAGCGCGCTGGCAACCCACTGCTCATCCTGCGCCTGGGCGAGATGCCAGTGCTGCCCAAGCACTACTGGCAGCACCGTGACTTCAAGGCCACTACCTTCGAGCCGCCATTGGGCAGTGGCCCGTACCGCATCACCGAGGTGCAGCCGGGGCGCCGGCTGGTGTTCGAGCGCGTCAAGCGTTACTGGGGCAAGGACCTGGCCGTCAACCGAGGCAAGTACAACTTCGATCGCGTGGAGTACGAATTCTACCGTGATGCCACCGTGGCCTTCGAAGCGTTCAAGGCCGGTGAATTCGACATCTATATCGAACACCAGGCGAAAAACTGGGCCAACGGCTACAACTTCCCGGCCGTGCGCCGTGGCGAGGTGATCAAGGCGCAGATCCCGCACCGCATCCCCACGCAAACCCAGGGCCTGTTCATGAACAGCCGCCGGGCGACCTTCAGCGACCCGCGGGTACGCCAGGCACTGGGGCTGATGCTCGACTTCGAGTGGACCAACCGCGCCCTGTTCAGCAACGCCTACCGGCGCTCGACCAGCTACTACCCCAACAGTGAGTTCGCCGCCAGTGGTGTGCCCACCGGCAAGGAATGGCTGCTGCTGGCCCCATTCCGTGACCAGTTACCCGCCAAACTGTTCAGCGAACCGTACCAGGTCAGCCACACCGCCGGCCGTGGCGTCAGCCGCGAAACCTTGCGCCAGGCACTGGCCCTGCTCGCCGAGGCGGGGTGGAAGCTGAACGGCCAGCGCCTGGTCGACAGCAAAGGCCAGCAGTTGCGCATGGAGCTGTTGCTGGTAAACCCCAACCTTGAACGCATCCTGCAACCTTATGTCGAAAATCTGTCCAGCATCGGTATCGATGCGCGCTTGCGCACCGTGGACCGTGCCCAGTACAAACAACGCCTGGACCAGTTCGATTTCGACATGATTCTGATGACCCTCAATCAGACCCTGAGCCCCGGCCTGGAGCAGTGGTTGTACTTCCATTCGAGCCAGGCCGGCACCAAGGGCAGCAAGAACTATGCAGGGGTCAAGGACCCGGTGGTCGACCACCTGCTCGACACCCTGTTGGCCGCACGCACCCGCGACGACCAGGTGGCTGCCGCCCGCGCCCTGGACCGCGTCCTCTCATGGCAGTACTACATGATCCCCAACTGGTACCTGGACAACCATCGCCTGGCCTACCGCAACCGGTTCGCCTTCGTCACCACACCGCCCTATACCCTTGGGCTGAACAGCTGGTGGATAAAGACTTCGGAGAAAGCCCAATGATGCCAACGCACCGCTTGCGCCGGCTGGCTGGCAGCTTGTTGCTCGCCTGCCTGAGCCTTCCCGCCCTGGCCGCACCGCAACATGCCCTCACCCTGTACGACGAGCCGCCCAAATACCCTGCCGACTTCAAGCACTTCGACTACGTGAACCCCGAGGCGCCCAAGGGTGGCACCTTCCGCCAGTCCAGTTTCGGCGGGTTCGACAGCCTCAACCCGTTCATCAACAAGGGCGTGCCGGCCGAAAACATCAGCATCATCTACGACACCCTGATGCGCCAGAGCCAGGACGAACCCTTCACCGAATATGGCCTGGTCGCCGGCAAGATCGAGAAAGCCCCGGACAACAGCTGGGTGCGCTTCTACCTGCGCCCCGAAGCACGTTTCCACGATGGCCACCCCATGCGTGCCGATGACGTGGTGTTTACCTTCAACGCCCTGATCAAGGATGGTGCGCCGCTGTATCGTCAGTACTATGCCGACGTCGCCGAGGTGGTCGCCGAAGACCCGTTGAAAGTGCTGTTCAAGTTCAAGCACCGGAACAACCGTGAGCTGCCGCTGATCCTCGGCCAGTTGCCGGTGCTGCCCAAGCACTGGTACGAAAACCGCGACTTCAACCGCGGCAACCTGGAAATTCCACTGGGCAGCGGCCCGTACAAGGTGGCCGAGGTCAAGGCCGGGCGCTCAGTACGCTACGAGCGGGTCAAGGACTACTGGGCCAAGGACCTGCCGATCAACCGTGGGTTCTACAACTTCGATGTCATGACCTTCGACGCCTACCGTGACACTACCGTAGCCCTGCAAGCGCTCAAGGCCGGGGCGTTCGACTATGGCCTGGAAGTCAGCGCGAAAAACTGGGCCACCGCCTACGACGTGCCCGCTGTGCGCGAAGGCCGGCTGATCAAGGAAGAGCTGCCCAACGGCAACCCCACTGGCATGCAGGGCTTCATTTTCAACATCCGCCGGCCGGTATTCCAGGATGTGCGCGTACGCCACGCCTTGAGCCTGCTGCTGGACTATGAATGGACCAACAAGCAACTGTTCAACGGTGCCTACACCCGTACCGGCAGTTACTTCGAAAACTCGGAAATGGCCGCCCGTGGCTTGCCCAGCGCCAGCGAACTGAAGATCCTCGAGCCGCTGCGCGGCAAAGTACCCGACCAGGTGTTCACCGAGGCCTTCCACAACCCGGTCAGCGACGGCAGCGGCATGATCCGCGAGCAGCAGCGCCAGGCCTACAAGCTGCTGCAGGAGGCCGGCTGGAAAATCGTCGACGACAAGATGGTCGATGCCCAGGGCAAACCGGTAAGCATCGAGTTCCTGCTGGCGCAGACCGAGTTCGAACGCATCCTGCTGCCGTTCAAGCGCAACCTGGCTGACCTGGGTATCGAGCTGAACATCCGCCGGGTCGATGTCTCACAGTATATCACCCGCCTGCGCTCACGCGATTTCGACATGATCGTCGGCGGCTATCCGCAGTCCAACTCGCCCGGCAACGAGCAGCGCGAATTCTGGTCCAGTGCCGCCGCCGACAACCCCGGCAGCCGCAACTTCATCGGCCTGCGCGACCCGGCCATCGACCAGCTGGTCGACCAGCTGATCAATGCCGACTCGCGCCAAAGCCTGATCGACCATTGCCGCGCCCTCGACCGGGTATTGCTGTGGGGCTATTACGTGATCCCCAACTGGCACATCAAGACCTGGCGGGTCGCCTACTGGAACCACATCGGGCACCCGAAAGTGTCGCCCAAGTACGACATCGGCATCGACACCTGGTGGATCAAGCCCGGGGTAAGCCCGGCCGTCAGCGCAGCCCCTGCGGACGAGGCCAACTGAGATGCTGGCCTACATCCTGCGCCGCCTGCTGCTGATCATCCCGACCCTGTTCGGCATCCTCATCATCAACTTCATCATCGTCCAGGCTGCCCCCGGTGGCCCGGTCGAGCAGATGATCGCCAAGCTCGAAGGCTTCGAGGGCGCCACCAGCCGCATTGCCGGTGGCGGTGCCGAGGTGTCCGTGGCCGGCTCCAACTACCGTGGCGCCCAAGGCCTGGACCCGGCGCTGATCGCCGAAATCGAGCGCATGTACGGGTTCGACAAATCGCCGCCCGAACGCCTGTGGATCATGATCAAGAACTACGCCCGACTGGATTTCGGCGACAGCTTCTTCCGCGATGCCAAGGTCATCGACCTGATCATCGAAAAGATGCCGGTGTCGATCTCGCTGGGGCTGTGGAGCACCCTGATCATGTACCTGGTGTCGATCCCGCTGGGCATCGCCAAGGCGGTACGCCATGGCAGCCACTTCGACGTGTGGACCAGTTCGGCGATCATCGTCGGCTATGCGATCCCCGCCTTCCTGTTCGCCATCCTGCTGATCGTGCTGTTCGCCGGCGGCAGCTACTTCGACTGGTTCCCGCTGCGCGGCCTCACCTCCAACAACTTCGACGAGCTGAGCACCACCGGCAAGGTGCTGGACTACTTCTGGCACCTGGTGCTGCCAATCACCGCGCTGGTCATCGGCAACTTCGCAACCATGACCCTGCTGACCAAGAACAGCTTCCTCGACGAAATCAACAAACAATACGTGGTGACCGCCAAGGCCAAAGGCCTGAGCCGGCCGCGGGTGCTGTATGGCCATGTGTTCCGCAACGCCATGCTGCTGGTGATTGCCGGCTTCCCTTCGGCGTTCATCGGTATCTTCTTCACCGGCTCCCTGCTGATCGAGGTGATCTTCAGCCTCGACGGCCTGGGCCTGATGAGCTTCGAGGCGGCCATCAACCGCGACTACCCGGTGGTCTTCGGCACCCTGTTCATCTTCACCCTGCTGGGGCTGGTGGTGAAACTGATCGGCGACCTGACCTACACCCTGGTCGATCCACGCATCGACTTTGCCAGCCGGGAGCACTGAAATGGCCTTGTCCCCCCTCAACCGACGGCGCTTCGAGCGCTTCAAGGCCAACCGCCGTGGCTGGTGGTCGCTGTGGTTGTTCCTGATCCTGTTCGGCCTCAGCCTGGGTGCCGAACTGATCGCCAACGACAAACCGATTGCCGTGCGCTACGACAACCAGTGGTACTTCCCCGCCTTCAAGCGCTACCCGGAAACCACGTTCGGCGGCGAGTTCCCGCTGGAAGCCAACTACAAGAGCCCCTACATCCGCGAGCTGCTGGCCAAGAAAGACAGCTTCGTGCTGTGGGCGCCGATCCCGTTCAGCTACCAGAGCATCAACTACGACCTGCGTGTTCCGGCCCCGGCACCGCCCTCGGCGGACAACTGGCTAGGCACCGACGACCAAGGCCGCGACGTGCTGGCGCGGGTGATCTACGGCTTCCGCATATCGGTGCTGTTCGCCCTGACCCTGACCGTGGCCAGCTCCATCATCGGCGTCCTCGCGGGTGCCTTGCAGGGGTTTTATGGCGGTTGGGTCGACCTGGCCGGGCAACGCTTTCTGGAAATCTGGTCGGGGCTGCCGGTGCTGTACCTGCTGATCATTCTTGCCAGTTTCGTGCAGCCGAACTTCTGGTGGCTGCTGGGCATCATGCTGCTGTTTTCCTGGATGAGCCTGGTCGACGTGGTGCGCGCCGAGTTCCTGCGCGGCCGCAACCTGGAGTACGTGCGTGCCGCCCGAGCCCTGGGCATGCGCAACGGCGCAATCATGTACCGGCACATCCTGCCCAACGCCATGATCTCGACCATGACCTTCATGCCGTTCATTCTCACCGGCGCCATCGGTACCCTCACGGCCCTGGACTTCCTCGGCTTCGGCCTGCCCGCCGGTTCGCCCTCGCTGGGCGAGCTGGTGGCCCAGGGCAAGTCCAACCTGCAGGCACCCTGGCTGGGCATCAGCGCCTTTGCGGTGCTGGCGCTGATGCTGAGCCTGCTGGTATTCATCGGCGAATCCGCCCGCGACGCCTTCGACCCGAGGAAGTGACATGAGTGAACAGAACCTGATCGAAGTGCGCGACCTGGTCGTCGAGTTTGTAACCGGCGACCAAGTCAACCGGGTGGTCGATGGCATCAGTTTCGACATCCGCAAAGGCGAGACGCTGGCACTGGTCGGTGAAAGCGGCTCGGGCAAGTCGGTGACTGCGCACTCGATCCTGCGCCTGCTGCCCTACCCCTTGGCCCAGCACCCCCGCGGCAGCATCCGCCATGAAGGCAAGGACTTGCTGCAGCAGAACGAAAAAACCCTGCAGCGCATTCGCGGCAACCGCATTGCGATGATCTTCCAGGAGCCGATGACGTCGCTGAACCCGCTGCACTGCATCGAAAAGCAGATCAATGAAATCCTTCTGCTGCACAAGGGCCTGACCGGCAAGCAAGCCACTGCGCGCACCCTGGAGCTGCTGGAAATGGTCGGCATCCCGGAGCCGCGCAAACGCCTCAAGGCCCTGCCCCACGAGCTGTCCGGCGGGCAACGCCAGCGGGTGATGATCGCCATGGCCCTGGCCAACGAGCCGGAACTGCTGATTGCCGACGAACCGACCACGGCGCTGGATGTGACCGTGCAGCTGAAAATTCTCGACCTGCTCAAGGAACTGCAGGCACGCCTGGGCATGGCGCTGCTGCTGATCAGCCATGACCTGAACCTGGTGCGGCGCATTGCCCACCGCGTGTGCGTGATGCAGCGCGGGCAGATTGTCGAGCAGGCGGACTGCGCGGCCCTGTTCAGCGCGCCGCAACACCCCTACACGCAGATGCTGATCAATGCCGAGCCCAGCGGGCTGCCGGCGCACAACCCGGTAGGTGCGCCGCTGCTGCAAGTCGATGAGCTCAAGGTCTGGTTCCCGATCAAGAAAGGCCTGCTGCGGCGTACTGTCGACCATGTCAAGGCGGTGAACGGGGTCAACTTCAGTTTGCCGCAGGGGCAAACGCTGGGCATCGTCGGGGAGTCCGGGTCGGGCAAGTCGACATTGGGCCTGGCGATCCTGCGGCTGATTGCCAGCCAGGGGGGTATCCGCTTCCACGGGCAAGACCTGCAGGGGATGAACCAGAAAGCTGTGCGCCCGTTACGGCGCGAGATGCAGGTGGTGTTCCAGGACCCCTTCGGCAGCCTCAGCCCGCGCATGTGCGTGGCAGACATCGTTGGGGAGGGCTTGCGCATTCACGGTATCGGCAATGCCCAGGAGCGGGAGGCGGCCATCATTGCGGCGCTGGAGGAGGTAGGGCTCGACCCGGGCACCCGGCACCGCTACCCGCATGAGTTTTCGGGTGGGCAGCGCCAGCGCATTGCCATCGCCCGGGCGCTGGTGCTCAAGCCGGCGCTGATTCTGCTGGATGAGCCAACCTCGGCGCTGGACCGCACGGTGCAGCGCCAGGTGGTCGAGTTGCTGCGTAATCTGCAGCAAAAATACAACCTCACTTACCTGTTCATCAGCCATGACCTGGCGGTGGTCAGGGCACTGAGCCATCAGTTGATGGTGATCAAGCATGGGCAGGTGGTTGAACAGGGGGATGCGCAGGCAATCTTTCATGCACCGCAACATCCGTATACCCGGCAGCTACTGGAGGCGGCGTTTCTGGAGGTGGAGCCTTCGTGAAGCCGCGCCCGGGCAGTTTGCTGGGGTGATGCGAGCCTGGGCGGCGCGTTGCCCGCTGCCTGGCTACAGGTCTTCGCTCACCCGGCCAACGGCCGCCACCACTTGCCTGGCACCGACCTGAATACCGCCTATGGCCGTACTCGCCTGGGTAACGAAATCCACCGCATTGGCCGCTTCCTGGCGGCTGCGCTCGACCTCGCTGACCGCCTGGTTGGCCAGCAGATGATTGTGCGCGACCACCGCATCGATCTCGGCCGTGGCGGTGCTGGTGCGCCCCGCCAGCTTGCGCACTTCATCGGCCACCACGGCGAAGCCCCGCCCCTGGTCGCCGGCGCGCGCAGCTTCGATCGCCGCATTCAGGGCCAACAGGTTGGTCTGCGACGCAATGGCCCCAATGGTCTGCACGATCGTACTGATGACCGTCGACTGCTGGCCCAAGGCAGCAATGGTATCGCCGGCGCAGTGCAATTGGCTCGCCACGTTCTGCATGGCCTGCTGCATGCCCTGCATCACCGTGACACCATCGCTGGCACTGGCGTCCGTGCGCCGGGAAATGTCCAGCGCCATGTTGGCCGCCTGCCTTACCGCCTGTTCACGCTCGACCTGGGCGGTCACCACCGTGGCGAATTTGACCACTTTCACCAGCTTGCCACTGGCATCATGGACCGGGTTGTAGCTGGCCTCCAGCCAGATCTCGCGCCCTTGGCTGTCAATACGCCGGAATCGCCCGGTCACGTACCGGCCAGCATTGAGCGTGCGCCAGAACGCCGTGTACTCGGCACTGGCGGTTTCCTTGGCATCACAGAAAATTCGATGGTGCTGGCCGATCAGTTGCTCCAGGCGGTAGCCCATGGCGGCGAGAAACATCGGGTTGGCAGCTTGCACCCTGCCGTCCAGGCCAAACTGGATCATCGCCGTGGAACGCAGCAAGGCCTCGAGCAACGCCTGGCTTTCCAGCCCAGGCGCGGCCAGCCACTGTTGCAGGGGCATGCCCACGACATCGCCCGGCGCGGCGCCGAGTGCCTGGGCCAAACCCGCGGTGCACTCCGCGATACGGTTCTGCCCGTCCAGGCGCAGCATGGCACCCTGCTCGAGTTCGGCCAGCCGCTGACGCAGTTGCACGAGCTCGGCCTGTTGCGCTGCCAAGGCAGTTTTAAGGTGGCGATTAAACATCAATAAGACCTGCGATGTTATGCATCATGATGGGAAGTCAGACAACAGACACTTTCTGTTGAGTGTCGTGAAACCACTCCTTGAAAACGGCTGCAGGCATCGGTCTGGCGATGAAATAGCCCTGCGCTTCAACACAGCCCCAGGCGCAGGCCTGGACCAACTGTTCGGCGGTTTCGATCCCTTCGGCGGCCACTTGATAACCGAGTTCGTTGGCCAGCCCTACCACCGACTGCACCAACAATGCTTCACGCGTGCCCGAGGCGGCACGGTGCACCAGCGACCTGTCGAGCTTGACGATGCTGGCGGGGATTTGCGTCAGGTAAACCCAGTTGCTGTAGCCCGTGCCGAAGTCATCGATGGCAATGGCGATGCCTGCCTGGTGCGCACGCAGCAGTTGCTGCAGCACTTCTTCGGGCTGTTCAATCAAGACACTCTCGGTGAATTCGAGCTGTACCCGCTGCGGCTCGATGGCCTGGGCCTGCAAGTTGTGCAGCAGTGCATCCATGAACCCTGCGCTTTCCAGATCGCGCGCGGTGACGTTGAAGCTGAGACTGAAATCCAGGTCCCGGGTACAAGCCAGCACCCGCAAGGCTGCGCGCATCACCCAAAGGCTGAGGCTGGCCATGAGCGCCGTTTTTTCAGCCAAAGGGATGAACTCCGCCGGGGCGACATCGCCCAGTAGCGGGTGGCGCCAGCGCAGCAAGGCTTCGGCAGAACCGCATCGGCCCGAAGGCAGCTCAATCCGCGGTTGCAGGTGCAGGCTCAGTTCACCGTCGCTCTGCAGGGCCTGGGACAACGAGGCCAGCAACAGGAACGCCCGGCGTTGCGCAGCGTCCACTTCCGGCTCGTACCACGCATGCCGGCCAGGCGTGCGCCGCGCGGTATCCGCTGCCGCGACTGCCCGGCGCATCCATTCCAGGCCGTCGCGGTCTTCGCTTTGCTGGGTGATGGGGGCAATGCCGATACCGGCGTCCAGCAACACCGGAATCTGGTGGCACTGCGCAGGCGCTTGCAGGGCGTCGACAATCCGCTCGCACAAAGGCTGTACGTCGGCGGCGTCTTCCAGCAGCACACCGAAGCGGGTCGGGCTGATCTTGTACAACGACAAGCCGTTATCCAGCTGGCTGGCGATGCGCGCCTTGGCCTGCAGCGTCAGGTCGTGGGCAAAGTTGTAACCCAGGCCGCGGATGAGATCGCTGAGGGCCTCGGCGGCCATGATGTCCACCGCCAACAGGGTCAGCGACTTACCCCGGTCCAGGCCCGCCACCACATCACATTCGAGCTTCAGGCGGTTGAACAGGCCGGTGGCCTGGTCGTGAAAATTGTTGCGGCGCATGCCGGCGATGATGTGCATGGCCATTTCGCTGAAGGACGTCAGCATCGACCGTTGCGCCTCATCCAGGGCGGGCCGTGGTGCAGTATCGATGATGCAGAAGCTGCCGATGGCCACCTGGCTGTCTACCAGCAGCGGGGCCCCGCAGTAATAGCGAATGCCAGGCTCACCCGTGACCAGAGGGTTGTCGGCAAAGCGCGGGTCCAGGGCAGCGTCCAGCACTTCCAGTGGCTGTGCCTGGAGAATGGTGTGGGCACAGAATGAAACATCCCGGGGGGTGGCATCAGCGGCCAGCCCGGCCTTGGCCATGAACCATTGCTCACACTCCCCTACGATCGAAACCAGGCAGATCGGCATGCAAAAGTAGCGGCGGGCCATCTCGACCAGCGCAGTCAGTTCGCTGCTCTGCGGCTGATGCAGTACGCACCATTCGGCGATCTTCGCCAAACGGTCGGGTTCATTGGGCGGAACGGGGGCAACTTTCATGGCATCTCACCTGTCCCACGCGGACCCAAGCATAGAGTAATAGCACTACGCTACATCAATACTTGTACAGAGAGAAATTTTTGTACAACTTTTCGCATTAAATTTCGACAGACGGTGATGCAACATCACCTGCCTAGTAAGAGATCGGCCCACGAAGGAAGTTCACCAACCCCCGGTTTCACGGGCACACACGTACCGTTTCAGTGATTAACAGCCACTGCACCAGTCATCAGAAAATCTGATGACGATCGTCTTTAGTCATCAGCCAGGTAGGGCATAAAGTCGCTCCGTCCACCCGCCTCAACGGTAGAGCCCATGTCCAGTCACCCCCAAACTGCCTCCCCTGCCCTCCACGCGCTGGTCCAGCGTTCCAGCTTGCCAGGCCCTGTGCTCAGCGCCCCCCAGGCGCAAGGCCTGCTGCAGGCCCACTACGGCCTCACCGGTGAGTTGTCGGCCTTGGGCAGCCAGCAGGACCTGAACCTGCGCGTGGTCGCGCCGCAAGGCAGCTTCGTGCTCAAGGCATGCCATGGCAGCTACGCCCAGGTCGAACTGGAGGCCCAGCATGCGGCCCTCGCCTACCTGCGCGAGCATGGCCTGCCCGTGCCAGGCGTGCGCCCGGCACTCAGTGGCGAAGCCTTGCTGGCCCTGGACGTCGCAGACCAGCCATTACGGGTACGCCTGCTGGAATACATCGAGGGGCAACCGCTGACGCGCCTTGCCCACCTCCCGGCGCAACTGATGGCCGAACTGGGCGGGCTTTGCGCAAAGCTTGATCGGGCCTTGGCCGGTTTCGACCACCCTGGCCTCGAGCGCACCCTGCAATGGGACCCCAAGCATGCGCAAACGCTGATAGAGCACCTGCTCCCTGTGCTGCACGATGCCGACCAGCGCCGCCGCATCACACAGGCCACCGCGGTCGCTGCCCACCACCTGGCACCCCTGATCGGCAGCCTGCCAAGCCAAGCC
This sequence comes from Pseudomonas sp. PARCl1, assembly GCF_947311875.1. Classification (NCBI taxonomy): domain Bacteria; kingdom Pseudomonadati; phylum Pseudomonadota; class Gammaproteobacteria; order Pseudomonadales; family Pseudomonadaceae; genus Pseudomonas; species Pseudomonas sp. PARCl1. The sequence continues at coordinate 30,747 of NZ_CAMZMX010000008.1, read as the reverse complement.
GTGCACCTGGACATCACCGACGACAACACCGTGTGGGCGCGCGACGACCAGCGCCAATGGCAATTGCGAGGGCTGATCGACTTCGGCGACCTGCTACGTACCTGGCGCATCGCTGACCTGTCGGTAACCTGTGCGGCGCTGCTGCACCACGCCGAAGGCGACCCGCTGCGGATCCTCCCGGCGATCCGCGCCTACCAGGCCCACAACCCACTCACCGAGGCAGAGCTACGGGCCTTGTGGCCACTGGTGCTGAACCGCGCCGCAGTACTGGTGCTGAGCAGCGCACAGCAGTTGGCGGTGGACCCAGGCAACCAGTACACCCGCGACAATGTCGCCCATGAGTGGGAAATTTTCGATACCGCCACCGCCGTGCCCTTCGCCCTGATGCAGGCAGCGATCCTGCGGGCTGCGGGGTTGCCGGTCGCCACGCCAGACATGAGCGGCTGCGCGCCGCTGCTTCCCGAACTGCAAGGGCAGGCGGTGCACCGGCTCGACCTCGGCGTGCTCAGTGCGCACTATGAGGCGGGCAACTGGGAGCAACCTGGCTTCGACCAGCACCTGCTCACCCGGCAACCTGCCCCGGCCTGCACCCTGTACGGGCAGTATCGCCTGTCGCAAACCCATATCGACCGCGCCGCAGAACCGGCCACTTGCGCCCTCGGCGTTGAACTGCATGTGCCGCACGCAAGCCTGCTCCAGGCACCGGCGGCCGGCACCTGGCAGCGCCATGGCGATGCTGGCGGTTGCCTGCGTACTGCGCACTGGGCCCTGTGGCTACAGGGGCTGCAGGATGCGCCAGCCGATGGCCAGGCCGTGGCCCAGGGCCAGGCGCTGGGCCGTAGTTGCGGCGTGCTTCGCGTGCAAGTGTGCCTGGGCACCGACACCCAGCCACCGTTCTTCGCCAGCCCTTCCCATGCCGATGCCTGGCTGGCCCTGTGCCCTTCCCCCGCGCCGCTGCTGGGCCTGGACTGCGATGCCGAGCCACTGCCTGACCCACAGGCCCTGTTGGCGCGTCGCGACGCCAGCTTCGCGCGCTCGCAGAAACACTACTACGCGCAGCCACCCCACATCGAACGTGGCTGGCGCAATTACCTGTTCGACATGCAAGGCCGCGCTTACCTCGACATGCTCAACAACGTTGCGGTACTGGGCCATGGCCACCCGCGCATGGTCGCCGAGTCGGCGCGGCAGTGGTCGTTGCTCAATACCAACTCGCGCTTTCACTACGCAGCCGTCACCGAGTTCTCCGAGCGTTTGCTGAAGCTGGTACCCGAAGGCTTCGACCGGGTATTCATGGTCAACAGCGGTACCGAAGCCAACGACCTGGCGATACGGCTGGCCTGGGCCTACAGCGGCGGGCGCGACCTGCTCAGCGTGCTGGAGGCCTACCACGGCTGGTCGGTGGCCACCGATGCCATCTCCACGTCGATCGCCGACAACCCGCAGGCGTTGCACACCCGCCCGGACTGGGTGCACCCGGTCGAGGCGCCGAATACCTTCCGCGGCCGCTACCGTGGCGCCGACAGCGCAGCAGACTACCTGCGCGATGTCGACACCAAGCTGGCCGACCTCGATGCCCGTGGCCGACAGCTGGCCGGCATCATCTGCGAACCGGTGTACGGCAATGCCGGTGGCATCGCGCTGCCAGCGGGGTACCTGCGCGAGGCCTATGCCAAGGTCCGGGCCAGGGGCGGCGTGTGCATCGCCGACGAGGTCCAGGTCGGTTATGGCCGCCTGGGTGAATACTTCTGGGGCTTCGAGCAGCAAGGCGTGGTGCCCGACATCATCACCATGGCCAAGGGCATGGGTAACGGCCAGCCGCTGGGGGTGGTCATTACCCGCCGCGACATTGCCGAAGCACTGGAGGCCGAGGGTTATTTCTTCTCGTCTGCCGGTGGCAGCCCGGTCAGTTGCCGCATTGGCATGGCAGTACTGGACGTGATGCAGGAAGAAGGCCTGTGGGACAACGCCCGCGACACCGGGCGCTATTTCAAGGCGCGCCTGCAGGCGCTGGTCGACAGGCACCCGCTGGCCGGCGCCGCGCATGGCTCGGGCTTCTACCTGGGCCTGGAACTGGTGCGTGACCGCGAAACACTGGAGCCCGCGACGCAGGAAACCCAGCTGCTCTGCGACAGGCTGCGGGAATTGGGCATCTTCATGCAACCCACAGGGGATCACCTGAACATTCTCAAGATCAAGCCGCCAATGTGCACCAGCCGGGCCAGCGTGGATTACTTCGTCGACAGCATCGACCGGGTGCTGGGTGAAGGGCTGTAGCGGCTCACCTTCTGCCAGATCGAGCGCCGCGCGAGCGGCGCTTCGCGGATAAACCCCGCGCCCACCCACGGCCCTTTTTCGGGCGAGCACAAGCGCACCAACATGGCGCATGCCCTCCATCGCGCCACAAAAAGGCGCGGCATCAGCACGCAATTACCCTCCCCGCTTCATGCTTGTTCACATCCACTCACAAACGCCAACGTTTGCGTCTAGCCCGCATGCTCTCAAATGTGACCAGTGGGTCACCTTTTCTGCCTTTTCTCTCCTACACTCGGTTTTCGGCCCGCGATTTGCTCAATGGAAGAGTGACGAAAATAAGTCGAACTTTACGGAACGCGGGCAGGTCAGGAACTAAGTAGGCCAAACGCAACGGGATCCCCCAGCCTCGGCCACCACCCCTACCCGCTCAAACGCCTTCGGCCGGAACGCCGAGCGCGCGGTGCCTGTGCGCACGACCATGGGGCATGGAAAGCAGTACGTATTCAGCAAGCAGAGAGAACTAACACGAAACAACGCCACGGGTGCCAGCACCCGGCAAGCATAGGGACGGAGAGAAGTATGATCAGTGCCGCTGTCGAGCCACACGTAAACACGTTCATCACCGAGAAGCGCGAACCGCTCACCCCGGATTTCGCCACGACAGCCAAGGCACCCGGCGCCCAGCGCCAGCACAACCCCAACAAGCGCAAGATTCTGTTCGTGACCTCGGAAATCGCCGATCTGGTCAAGACGGGCGGCCTGGGTGACGTGTCTGCAGCCCTGCCGCGCGCCCTGGCGCACCTGCACGATGTTCGGGTATTGATCCCGGGCTACCCACAGGTGGTCGAAAGCGACAACCCGATCCATATCGTCGGCGAACTGGGCGGCCACGCAGCCCTGCCGCCATGCAAGATCGGCCGCATGGACATGCCCGACGGCCTGGTCATCTATGTGCTCATCTGCCCCGAACTGTACCAGCGCGACGGCACCCCCTACGGCGCCAACAACGGTCGCGACTGGCCAGACAACCACATCCGTTTCGCTCGCCTGGGCCTGGCCGCGGCGGAAATCGCAGCCGGCGAAGGCATGATCCACTGGAAGCCCGAAGTGGTGCATGCGCATGACTGGCCGGCCGGCCTGGCGCCAGCCTACATGCACTGGCGCGGCCTCAACACGCCAACCCTGTTCACCATCCACAACCTGGCCTACCAAGGTGTGTACAGCCGTGGTTGCAGCCCCGAACTGGCCATCCCGGAACACGCCATGCAGCAGGAAGGCATGGAGTTCTACGGCAAGCTGTCGTTCCTCAAGGCCGGCCTTGCCTACTCCAGCCACATCACCACGGTCAGCGCCACCTATGCCCGGGAAATCACCACCCCGGAATTCGGCTGCGGCCTGGATGGCTTCCTCGCCAGCAAAGCCCAGCAAGGCCTGCTTGGCGGCATACCCAACGGTATCGACGAAAGCTGGGACTCGGCCACCGACAAGCACCTGCAGCACAACTTCAGCATCAATGACTGGGAAGGCAAGGCACGCAATACCCACGAAGTACGCCAACTGTTCGGCCTGGACGACTCCGACGGCCCACTGTTCGCAGTGGTTTCGCGCCTGGTTTACCAGAAAGGCCTGGACCTGACCTTGGGCGTGGCCGACTACATCGTCGAACAAGGCGGGCAGATCGCGATCATCGGCCGTGGCGAGCCGGAGGAAGAACAGGCCATGCGCGAACTGGCGCTGCGCCACCCAGGCCGTATCGGGGTACGCATCGGCTTCAACGAAACCGACGCCCGGCGCATGTTCGCCGGCAGTGATTTCCTGCTGATGCCCTCGCGCTACGAGCCCTGCGGGCTCAGCCAGATGTATGCCCAGCGCTTTGGCTCGCTGCCAGTGGCGCGCAATACCGGCGGCCTGGCCGACACCATCGAGTGCGGGGTCACGGGCTTCCTGTTCAACGAGTCGACCGTCGACAGCTACCGCGAAGCGCTTGGCCGCGCCTTCTACGTTTATGGCAAGAAGGACCTGCTCAACGCCATGCGCTGCCTGTCGATGACCCAGCCGTTCAACTGGTGCCAGGCGGTGGAACCCTACGCCCGGCTGTACGAAGACCTGGTCAAGCAAGCACAACTGAGCCACTACTGAGCGAGGGCTGTAAGATGCACAGGCATGGCGCACACTTGCTGGACGCCACGTCGGCGCGCTTCGCCCTATGGGCACCCGATGCGCGCAGCGTGAGCGTGGAACTGGAGCAGCAGCCGGCTATCGCCCTGCAGCCCGATGAAGACGGTTGGTTCAGCGGCGTGGCGCCCTGCCGGGCCGGCGACCGTTACCAATTTCGAATTGATGATGAACTGCAGGTGGCCGACCCGGCGTCGCGCTACCAGCCTACTGGCGTGCACGGCCCCAGCCAGGTGGTGGATGTGGCCAGCTACCCCTGGCAGCACCCGTGGCTAGGCCGCCCCTGGCACGAGGCGGTCATTCAAGAGCTGCACGTAGGCCTGCTCGATGGTTACCAGGGCGTAGCCCGGCAACTGCCGAAGCTTGCCGCGCTGGGTATCAGCGCAATAGAGCTGATGCCCCTGGGGCAGTTCCCGGGCGAGCGCAACTGGGGCTACGACGGTGTATTGCCCTACGCCCCGCAGCACACCTACGGCAGCCCCGAGCAACTGTGCGCGTTGGTCGACCAGGCCCATGGTGAAAAGCTGATGGTGCTGGTGGACGTGGTGTACAACCACTTCGGCCCTGACGGCAATTACCTGCACCAGTATGCCAGCCCGTTCTTCCGGGAAGACCGGCAGACGCCCTGGGGCGCGGCCATCGACTTCCGCCGCCCGCAGGTGCGCGAATACTTTATCCAGAACGCACTGATGTGGCTGTGCGACTACCGCTGCGACGGCCTGCGCCTGGATGCCGTACATGCCATCGACCAACCCGATTTTCTGGTGGAACTGGCCGAGCGCGTGCGTGCCGCAGTGGAGCCCGGGCGCCACGTGTGGCTGGTGCTGGAGAACGAACACAACCAGGCCACCCTGTTGCAACAGGGCTTCGACGCGCAGTGGAACGATGACGGCCACAACGCCCTGCATGTGCTGCTCACCGGCGAAACCGAAGGCTATTATGCCGACTACAAGGACCGCCCCATCGACCAGCTGGCACGCTGCCTGGCCGAAGGCTTCGTGTTCCAGGGCCAGGCCAACCGCCACGGTACGCCGCGCGGCGAACCCAGTGCGCATCTGCCACCCAGTGCCTTCGTACTGTTCTTGCAGAACCACGATCAGGTGGGCAACCGCGCCCTGGGCGAGCGCCTGACCCGCCTGTGCCCACCGCCGGCGCTGCGCGCTGCCACCACCTTGCTGCTGATGGCACCGATGATCCCCCTGCTGTTCATGGGTGACGAAGAAGGCAGTTGCCAGCCCTTCCTGTTCTTTACCGACTTCCACGACGAACTGGCCGATGCAGTGCGCGAAGGCCGCCGTGGCGAGTTCGCCCATTTCAAGGCCTTCGCTGACCCCGAGCAGCGCGAGCACATCCCCGACCCCAACGCCGAAAAGACCTATGCCGCATCGCGCCCTTACAGCAAGCAGGTGCTGGCCGGCTGGCATGGCCTGTATCAGCAGTTGCTCGACCTGCGCCGCCACCATGTGATCCCGCACCTGCCTGGCAGCTGTGCGCTGGGCGCCGAGGTGCACGGTGACAAGGCAGTCACCGCACGCTGGCAGCTGGGCAATGGCAACACCTTGCGCATCGACCTGAACCTGGCCGACAGCCCGCAGCCGGTCGAGCTGCCGCCACCGCCCTTGCGGTTGTTCGACAGCGGCGATGCTCGCCACCCCGACAGCCAACTGGCGGCGTACAGCTGCGTGGTCAGCCTGCTTCCCCCTGCCCAGGAGCGCCCATGAGCGAAACCGCCCTGCACCGCTTGGCGAACCGCGTCGGGCTTAGCCGCGACTGGATCGACGCCAATGACCGCCCTCAGCGCGTGAGCGACCACGTGCTGCTCAACCTGCTCGAAAGCCTGGGCCACCCGGCCGGCGACGATGCGGCAATCGCCGCAAGCCTGCAGGCCTTGGAGACCGCTGACGACAGTGAGCACCTACCGCCCTTGTTGACGGCGGACCAGGGCCAGCCGCTGGACCTGTCACGCTATTTCAGCGCGGCCAGCGTCGCCCGTTGCACCCTCGAGGACAGCGCCACGCGTGTGCTGGAACTTGACCGGCAGGCCCGCCTGCCCGGTGAACTGCCTGTCGGCTACCACCAGGTCGAAATCGACAGCCGCCGTTTCACGGTGGCCGTAGCGCCGCCCCGTTGCCATAGCCTTGAAGACAGCCTTGAGCACAGCGCGCAGCAAACACCCGCGCGCTGCTGGGGGCTGGCGGTTCAGCTGTACAGCCTGCGCCGCCCTGGCGACGGCGGTTATGGCGACTGCCTGGCCCTTGAACAACTGGCCCGCTCGGCCGCAGAGCGCGGCGCCGATGCCTTGGCCATCAGCCCGATTCATGCCCTGTCGGCCATCGACCAGGAACATTACAGCCCCTACTCGCCCTCCAGCCGCCTGCTGCTCAATACCTTGTACGCCAGCCCCGCCGCCCTGCTGGGTGAACGGGAAGTGCGCATGGCCATCGAAGCCTGCGGCCTGGAGCAACAGCTGGAAGAACTGCAGCAGCGCCCACTGGTTGACTGGCCACGTGCCGCCAGCGCCCAGCTGCGTGTGCTGGAGGCGCTGTACCAGGGGTTCAGCCAAGGCAGCCACCCGCTGCGCGAGGACTTCGACAGTTTCCGCAAAGCCGCCGGGGAAGCGCTGGAGCATCATTGCCGCTTCGAAGTGCTGCAGGCCCATGCCGTGGAGCATGGCCTGGGCGCCGACTGGCGGCACTGGCCCACGCCCTGGCAAGACCCCTGTCACCCGCAAGTCCAGGCCATCGCCGAGGCCTACCCGGCCAAGGTGGAGTTCCACGCGTTCTGCCAATGGCTCACCGAGCGAGGCCTGCAACGCGCCCACGAGGCCGCCCGCGGCAACGGCATGAGGGTGGGCCTGATCGCCGACCTGGCAGTTGGCGCCGACGGTGCCGGCAGCCAGGCCTGGAGCCGCCAGGACGAATTGCTGTCGGGCCTGAATGTGGGCGCACCGCCCGACATTCTCAACCGGGCCGGACAAAACTGGGGCATTTGCGCCTTTTCGCCCGAAGGCCTCAAGCGCAACGGCTACCGCGCGTTCATCGAAATGTTGCGGGCCAACCTGGCGCATGCCGGCGGCCTGCGCATCGACCACGTCATGGGCCTGCGCCGGCTGTGGCTGATACCGCAAGGCGCCGAGCCCAGCGAAGGTGCCTACCTCAACTACCCGCTGGAGGACCTGCTGCGGCTGCTGGCGCTGGAATCGCACCGCCACCAGGCCATCATCCTTGGCGAAGACCTGGGCACGGTGCCCGCCGGCCTGCGCGAAGTCCTGGCCGAGAAAGCCGTGCTGGGCATGCGCGTGCTGCCTTTCGAGCAGCGCCAGCCTGGGCAGTTCACGCCGATACTGGACTGGCCCGACAACGCCCTGGCCACTACCGGTACACACGACTTGGCGCCCCTGGCCGGCTGGCTGAAAGACCGCGATATCGACTGGAGCCACCGCTTGCAACTCATTGACGCTGCCACCGAACTGCACTGGCGCCACGACCGCCAGAAACAACACGACGGCCTGCGCCGCACCTTGCAAGCCAACTATGGCGTGCTCAACGACGATGACGCCGTGATCGATGCCGCCATCCGCTACGTGGGCCATACCCGGGCGCCACTGGTGCTGGTACCGCTGGAAGACCTGTTGGGCTGCGACGAGCAACCCAACCTGCCAGGCACCACCACCGGCCACCCCAACTGGCGCCGGCGCTTCGCCCGCCCGGTGCATGAACTGCTCAATGACGACGATGCCGCGCGGCGCCTGGAGCTGCTTGCCCAAGCCCGCGAACAAGCCTGGGAGCGTGACCGATGAAGCCCTTGAGCGCCACCTTGCGCCTGCAGTTCCACAGTGACTTCACCCTCGACCACGCCGTGTCGCTGGTGCCCTACTTCGCCCAACTGGGCATCAGCCACCTGTATGCCTCACCCATCCTCAAGGCCCGTGCCGGTTCACGCCACGGCTACGACGTGGTCGACCCGACCCAGGTCAACCCCGAGCTGGGCGGCGAGGCGGCGTTGCAGCGCCTGGTCGCGGCCTTGCGCCAGCATGGCATGGGGCTGATCCTCGACACCGTGTCCAACCACATGGCCGTAGGCGGCGCGGACAACCCGTGGTGGCAATGCCTGCTGGCCTGGGGCCGGCGTAGCCCGTACGCAGAATTCTTCGACATCCAGTGGCATTCCAGCGATCCGCTGTTGGCCGGGCAATTGCTGTTGCCGTTCCTGGGCAACGACTATGGCGTGTGCTTGAAAAACGGCGAACTCCCGCTGGAGTTCGACAAGGACCGGGGCGTGCTGCAAGTTGCCCACTACCAGCACCGTTTCCCGATTTGCCCGATCGACTACGGCTGGATCCTGGCCCTGAGCCCGGACCCCGCCCTGCAGGCCCTGGCAGAGCATTTCACGGCGCTGGGCGAAGCGGCCACGCCATTGGCTGACGCCCTGCCCCTGCAGGCCGAACTGGCGCGCCTGGTGCAGCAGGGTGCCGACCTCGAATCGGCCCTGGTGGCGTTCGACAGCCGTGCCGAAAGCGGCTTCAAGCGCCTGCACCTGCTGCTGGAGCGCCAGACTTACCGGCTGGCCAGCTGGCGCACCGCCGCCGACGACATCAACTGGCGGCGCTTCTTCGACATCAACGAACTGGGTGGCCTGCGGGTCGAGCGCGCGGTGGTGTTCGAGGCGACCCACGCCAAGCTCTTCGAGCTGATCGAACGCGGCCTGGTGGACGGCCTGCGCATTGACCATATCGACGGCCTGGCCGACCCGCGCGGCTATTGCCGCAAGCTGCGCCGGCGCGTCGACGGCCTGCTGGCCAGTCGGCCGCTGAACGCCGCGGTCGAACACTTCCCGATCTACGTGGAAAAGATTCTCGGCAGCGGCGAACACCTGCACCTCGACTGGCACACCGACGGCACCACTGGCTACGAGTTCATGAACCAGGTATCGCTGCTGCAGCACGACCCGGCCGGCGAAGCACCGCTGACCGAGTTGTGGGCCAACGTCAGCGAGCGCCCGGCCTTTGCTGAAGAAGTGCGCCAGGCGCGCCACCTGGTGCTCAATGCCAGCCTGGCAGGCGACTGCGAGTCGGTAGCCCAGGCGCTGTTGCAGGTCGCCCGCAACGACCTGATGACCCGCGACCTGACCTTGGGCGCCATCCGCCGTGCCCTGCAGGCGCTGGTGGCGCACTATCCGGTGTACCGCACCTACTTCAATGCTTGCGGGCGCCCGGCTGAAGACGAAGTGTTTTTCCAGCAAGCCCTGACCAATGCCCGCCAGGACCTGGCCGAAGCCGACTGGCCGTTGCTCGACCAACTGGAACAGTGGCTGGGTGGCCAAGGCTGGCGGCAATTGCCGCCGGGGCGCGCGCGCAAGCAGTTGCGCCATGCCTGCGTGCGCTTCCAGCAACTGACCGCACCCAGTGCCGCCAAGGCGGTGGAGGACACGGCCTTCTACCGCAGCGCGCGGCTGCTGTCGCGCAACGATGTGGGCTTCGAGGCCGAGCGCTTCAGTGCCCCGCTGGCACACTTCCATAACGAAGCGCAACGGCGCCTGCGCGACTTCCCCGACAACCTGCTGGCCACCGCCACCCATGACCACAAGCGTGGCGAAGACACACGCGCCCGCCTGGCCGTGCTCAGCGAGCGGGGGCCGTGGCTGGCCAGCCGCGTGGAGCACTGGCGCGAGCTGGCGGCGCCGCTGCGTGCGCCGCTGGAGGACGGCCTGGCGCCCAGCCCCGGCGACGAACTGATGCTGTTGCAGACGCTGCTCGGCAGTTGGCCGCTGGACCTTGACCTGCACGACGCCAACGCCTTGCGCCAATACGCCGAACGCGTGCGCCAGTGGCAGCAGAAGGCCCTGCGCGAGGCCAAGCTGCGCAGCAGCTGGAACGCACCGAACGAAGCCTACGAGGCGGCCTGTGCCCGCTACCTGGACGGTTTGCTGCTGGGCAGTGAAAACCAGCAGTTGCGCCAATCGGTGGCCGATGCCGCACAAGTGCTCGCCTGCCCCGGCGCCCTCAATGGCCTGGTGCAAGCCCTGCTGCGCATGACCACCCCGGGCGTGCCCGACCTGTACCAGGGCAACGAGTACTGGGACCTGAGCCTGGTCGACCCGGACAACCGCCGCGCCGTGGACTACGCTTTGCGGCGTGCCACCCTGGAAAGCGCCACCCCCGTGGCCGAGCTGCTGTCGCACTGGCGCGACGGCCGCCTCAAGCAGGCCTTGGTCGCCCGTGTGCTGGACTGCCGCCAGGCACATGCCGAGCTGTTCCGCCGCGGTGCCTACCTGCCGCTGACGGTACAGGGCCGGCATGCCGACAAGGTCGTCGCCTTCGCCCGGCTGGGTGAAGGCGAACGCGCCATCGTCGTGGCCCCGCGCCTGGCCAGCAGCCTGCTCGGCAGCGCGCCAACACCGTTGATCCCGGCACAGAACTGGGACGACACCCGGCTGGTTTTACCGTTTGCCGTATCACCTGCCAATTCGACGGGACTTTTCCCATGCGCGGCGGTCAGCTCATCAAGGGAGCTGATGTTGAGCGCCGTGCTGGCGGAGTTTCCGGTCAACCTGTTGATCCAACAATCTTGAGCATCAGGAGCGTTTCGATGAGTGTCGATGAAAAGCGTATTCGCGAATTTGCCTACCAGATCTGGGAGTCAGAAGGTAAACCCGCCGGCCAGGAAGACCGCCACTGGGAAATGGCTCGCAAGCTGGCCGAGGCCGAGGCCCTGGCACCAAAAGCCGCACCGCGCAAGCGGGCCCCTGCCAAACCCAAGCCGGCAGCCGAGCCCAAGCCGCCGGCCGAACCCAAGGTAGCGGCACTGCCGGGGGTTAAACCCGCGGCGGCGAAGAAACCAAGGGCGGTCAAAAAGCCAACTGCCGGTTAAACCGGTTTCGGCCACTTCGCGGCCTGCCCGCTCCCCCATGATCGCCACACGGCTGGCGGTCGTGGTTGCTTCAGGGGACCGGGCGCCACTGATAGGGCACCTGGGCAGCACTGCATCACTTCCATACCTTCCACCACGGCCATTTGAGGATTGCCATGAGCCCCCGTACCCCAAAGAAAACCCGCTCGGTTGCCCCAACCCGCATCCGCGAAGGCCAACCCTTTCCCCTCGGCGCCACCTGGGATGGGCTGGGCGTCAACTTCGCCCTGTTTTCGGCCAATGCCACCAAGGTCGAGCTGTGCCTGTTCGACGCCACCGGCGAGCATGAGCTCGAACGCATCGAGCTGCCCGAATACACGGACGAGATCTACCATGGCTACCTGCCCGATGCGCACCCTGGCCTGGTGTATGGCTACCGCGTCTATGGCCCGTACGAGCCGCAAAACGGTCACCGCTTCAACCCCAACAAACTGCTGATAGACCCTTATGCCAAGCAGCTGGTCGGCGAACTCAAGTGGTCCGAGGCACTGTTTGGCTACACCATCGGCCACCCCGACGACGACCTGTCGTTCGATGAACGTGACAGCGCCCCCTTCGTGCCCAAGTGCAAGGTGATCGACCCGGCCTTCACCTGGGGCCGTGACGAGCGCGTACAAGTACCTTGGGAGCGCACCATCCTCTACGAGGCGCACACCCGCGGCATCAGCATGCGCCACCCCGCCGTGCCGGAGGAGCTGCGCGGTACCTTCGCCGGCTTGGCCAATGACGAATTGCTCAAGCACATCAAGGACCTGGGTGTTTCCAGTATCGAGTTGTTGCCGATTCACGCGTTCGTCAACGACCAGCACCTGCTGGACAAGGGCCTGAACAACTACTGGGGCTACAACAGCATCGCCTTTTTCGCGCCCCACCCGCGCTACCTGGCCAGCGGCAAGATCGCCGAGTTCAAGGAGATGGTCGCGCACCTGCACGACGCCGGGCTGGAGGTGATTCTCGATGTGGTCTACAACCACACCGCCGAGGGCAACGAACGCGGCCCGACCCTGTCGATGCGCGGTATCGACAACGCCTCGTACTACCGCCTGATGCCCGATGACAAGCGCTACTACATCAACGACTCCGGCACCGGCAACACCCTCGACCTGAGCCACCCCTGCGTGCTGCAACTGGTCACCGATTCGCTGCGCTACTGGGCTGGCGAAATGCACGTGGACGGCTTCCGCTTCGACCTGGCGACCATCCTTGGCCGGTACCATGACGGCTATAGCGAGCGCCACGGCTTCCTCGTGGCCTGCCGCCAGGACCCGATGCTGAGCCAGGTCAAACTGATTGCCGAGCCGTGGGACTGCGGGCCGGGCGGCTACCAGGTGGGCAACTTCGCCCCCGGCTGGGCCGAATGGAACGACCGCTTCCGTGACACCGTGCGCGCCTTCTGGAAAGGCGATGAAGGCCAGCTGGCCGACTTTGCCGCGCGCATGACGGCCTCGGGCGACATGTTCAACAACCGCGGCCGCCGGCCGTACTCCTCGGTCAACTTCATCACCGCGCACGACGGTTTTACCTTGCGCGACCTGGTGTCGTACAACCACAAGCACAACGAAGACAACGACGAAAACAACCAGGACGGTACCGACAACAACCTGTCGTGGAACTGCGGCGCCGAAGGGCCGACCGAAGACCCGGCCGTGAACGCCCTGCGCATGCGCCAGATGCGCAATTTCTTCGCCACTTTGCTGCTGGCCCAGGGCACGCCGATGATCGTGGCGGGCGACGAGTTCAGCCGCACCCAGCACGGCAACAACAACGCCTACTGCCAGGACAGTGAGATCGGCTGGATCAACTGGGACCTCGACGAGGAAGGCAAAGAGCTGCTGGCCTTCGTCAAGCGCCTGACTCGCCTGCGCCTCACCTACCCGGTACTGCGCCGCTCGCGGTTCCTGGTCGGCGATTACAATGAAGCGATCGGGGTCAAGGACGTGACCTGGCTGGCGCCGGATGGCGGCGAGATGACCGTGGAGCAGTGGGAAGACCCGCACGGCCGCTGCCTGGGCATGCTGATCGATGGCCGCGCGCAGGTCAGCGGTATTGCCCGGCCCGGCGCCGAGGCAACCGTGCTGCTGATCGTCAACTCGCACCATGATGTGGTGCCGTTCAAGCTGCCGACAGTACCGGATGGCGACCACTGGAACTGCCTGATCGACACTGACCGGCCCGAACTGCGCAAGGGCCAGCACCTGCAGTTCGACAGCACCTTCGAGGTGAAGGGGCGCTCTATGGTGTTGATGGTGTTGCAACGCGAAGACGAGTGAACCGGGCAGGCGCGGTGGGCAGGTGCCCGCCGCGGCCTCTTCAGTGCCTGTGAGATCGAACGCCGCCACTGTCGAAGCCTGGCGCTAGCAATCATTCTTCATAGCGCCCGTGCGGGAAATAGCAAACGCCGCTATAGCAGCACGGTTTTTCTTTTGAATCAGCGCCTTGGTCACCCCCACAAAAGGTGAACGGGCCTTTCACATTTTCTTGACGCAAGCCCTCCCCTCTCCTTAGCTGAAGATTACCGAGCAGTAAGAATCTCGCGCCGAGCCTCTAGCGCGCGCCTTTGGGCGCGTGTGCCGAAGCGGGCGTGCTGGTTTGGGTCGCCCTCTGTTTTGCCGTACAGCCTGTGACAACAGACCAGGTCCTCAAGCTGTACTTCACAAGAGCAAAGGAGACCCGCCATGAAAACCACTTCGAGCCCCGTGCGCATCGACCGTCTTTTCTACGCGGTTTCCACGTCGCTGCTTCTGGCAACCCCGGTGGAAACGTTCGCGTATGAGTGGTCACAGCTTTATCCGCCCCTACCCCGCAACGGCACGCAAGCGCCCGAACTGCTCGCAGCGCCCGACCAGCAGCTGATGACCGGCCCCGAGCTGTTCGTGCGTGCAACGCCAGCAGGCGATGTGCAACGCGCCGGGAGGGTGGTCGGCCACAACAACCTGCAAAGCAGCTTCAATGGCATGCGCCCGCTATTGGGCGACAAGCCGCGCAATGCCGCGCAACTGACCGGGGAAAGCCAGGGCATGTACTGGAGCATGGCCCACGCACAGGGCTGGCACCTGAATGCCGTGGCCGTGGGTTCGCGCATCGAGGTGGATGGCCGGGGTGACACCGGCCAACGGCCGGGCGACAGTGGCCACGCGATGACTTTCTCGGTGGAGGGCGGCTATCCGATCCCCCTGGCTGGCAGTTGGGTGATCGAACCCCAGGCGCAGTTGATGAACCAGCAGTTCTTCCCCGGCAGCCAAGGGCAGCACGCAACCCGGCAGGCCTTCGACAGCCAGCCCAGCTGGAGCGGCCGCGTCGGCGCCACATTGTCCGGGCGCTATGAAATGCGCGGCATGCCCCTGGAGCCTTATGTGCGGACCAACGTGTGGTATGACTTCAGCAACCCTGACGAAGTGAAGCTGGAACAGGTCGACAAGATCTCCAGTTCGCGCTTTTCGACAACGGTGGAACTGGGCCTGGGGCTGGTGGCGCGGGTAACGCCCTCGGTGGCCATGTTCGTCAGTGCCGACTACAGCAGCGATGTGGATGGCAATGACCTCAATGGGCTGATTGGCAGCCTTGGAGTGCGCATGCGGTGGTAGCCTGCGCTGGCCCTGGCGCCGGCAAACCAGCGGCAGGGCCAGCACAGCAGGTGCATCAGGCGGGCTTCATCACCAGCACACCCAGCGGGGGCAGGTTCAGGGCCAGCGACTGCGGCTGGCCGTGGCTGGCGATGTCTTCGCTGTGCACCAGCCCAAGGTTGCCGACATTGGAGCCGGCGTACATCTCGGCATCGCTGTTCAACAGCTCCTGCCAGCGCTCGCCGAACGGCACGCCGATGCGGTAACCCTCACGCGGAACCGGGGTGAAGTTGGCGACCACCAGCACGGGTTCGCCACTGCTGCTCCAGCGCAGCCAGGCAAACACGCTGTTCTGTGCATCGTCACCGATCAGCCATTGGAAGCCCTGTGGCTGGCAGTCCTGCTCATGCAACGCCGGGACTTCGCGGTACAGCCGGTTGAGGTCACTCACCAGGCGCTGCACGCCTTGGTGCTCAGGGTACTGCAGCAGGTACCAGTCCAGCTGGCTATCGTGGTTCCACTCCCGCCACTGGCCAAATTCGCAGCCCATGAACAGCAGCTTCTTGCCGGGGTGGGCCCACATGAAGGCCAGGTAAGCGCGCAGGTTGGCGAACTTCTGCCAGCGGTCGCCGGGCATCTTGTCGATCAGCGAGTGCTTGCCGTGTACCACTTCGTCGTGGGAAATGGGCAGGATGAAATGCTCGGAGTAGGCATACACCAGGCCAAAGCTCATCTCGTTGTGGTGGTGGGCACGGTGGACCGGGTCGTTCTGGATATAGTGCAGGGTGTCGTGCATCCAGCCCATGTTCCATTTGTAGGCAAAGCCCAGCCCGCCCTGCTCGATCGGCTGGCTGACCCCGGGCCAGGCGGTGGACTCCTCGGCGATGATCAACGCCCCCGGCACCTCATGGGCCGCCACACCGTTGAGGTGGCGAATGAAGTCGATGGCCTCGAGGTTTTCGCGCCCGCCGTGGCGGTTGGGCACCCACTCGCCGGCCTTGCGCGAATAGTCTCGGTACAGCATCGAGGCCACCGCATCGACGCGCAGCCCGTCGATGTGGAAATGCTTCAACCAATGCAGCGCAGAGGCCATCATGAACCCGCGCACCTCATTGCGGCCCAGGTTGTAGATCAGCGTGTTCCAGTCCTGGTGGTAGCCTTCCAGCGGGTTGTCGTACTCGTACAGGGCCGTACCGTCGAAGCGCGCCAGGCCATGTTCGTCTGTGGGGAAGTGCGCCGGTACCCAGTCGAGCAATACCCCGATGCCGCCCTGGTGGCAGGCATCGATGAAGGCGGCGAAGTCCTCGGCACTGCCGTAGCGCGAGGTGGGGGCGAACATCGACAGTGGCTGGTAGCCCCAGGAACCGCCGAACGGGTGTTCCATGATCGGCAGCAGTTCAATATGGGTGAAGCCCAGCGCCTGCACATACGGCACCAGGCGCTCGGCCAGTTCCCGCCAGTTGTAGTAGCGCCCGACTTCGCCGGCCTCGTCCATTTCGCAGCGCCAGGAGCCGGGGTGCAGCTCATAGATCGACAATGGCGCGTTGTACGCATGGCGCTGCGCCCGTTGCGCCATCCAGTCGTGGTCTTGCCAGGCATGGCCCAGCTCACCCGCTACCTTGGACGCCGTGCTCGGCGGCAATTCGGTGGCGCGGGCCAGGGGGTCGGCCTTCAACGGCAGGATGCCATCCTTGCCGAGCACTTCGAACTTGTAGGTTTCACCCACGCCCAGCCGGGGGATGAACAGCTCCCACACCCCGGCACCATGGCGCAGGCGCATCAGGTGGCGACGCCCATCCCAATTGTTGAAGTCGCCCACCACCGATACCCGCCGGGCGTTGGGGGCCCACACCGAAAAGCGCACCCCGTCGACGCCCTCGACCTGCACCGGCTGCGCGCCGAAACGCCCGGACAGGTCGCGGTGGTTGCCCTCGGCAAACAGGTGCAGGTCCATGTCGCCCAGTTGCGGACCGAAGCTATACGGGTCCTCGGTCACCTGCTCGCCACCGGCCCAGCCGATCTGCAGCAGGTAAGGCTGTGCTGTATCGAGGTGCGCGGTGAACAAGCCTGGCAGGCTGCCCTGCGCCATTTCGGTGAGGAGGCGCCCGTCTTCGCGGGCAAGAATGCGCACATTCAGGGCGCCGGGGAGGAAGGCGTTGACCACCTGCCCGCCTGCGCCGTCGTCATGGGGGCCGAGTACCGCAAATGGATCGGCGTGTTCGGCGCGGGCCAGGGCATCGAGGTCCCGTTGCCGAAGGCCGCCGTTTTCACGCGTTGTTACGTTCATTCTGACTCTCCCCAGGTACTGATCAGTCCATGCAGGCCATGCAAAGGCACGGCCAGCCAACTCGGCCGGTTCTCGGCTTCATAAGTAATTTCGTAGGCGGCCTTTTCCAGGCAGAAAAGCTCCAATGCAGCGCGCTCGCCTTCCGCCTGCTGCCAGGCGTGGGGCATGGCAGCGGTGGCCAGGCCGTACGCCTCGATAAAGGCATGCCGCGACTGGTGCAGGTACTGCCGGGCCACCCGTTGCCGGGCTTGCCGTGCCGCCTCGGAAAGGTCCACCGTAGACGCGCTGCGCAAGATCATCGCAGCAGCATAGTCGAACGACCGCAATACGCCGCTGACATCTTTGTAGGGGCTGTGTTTGGCCCTGCGTTCTTCCAGGGGCCGGGCCGGCTCACCCTCGAAATCGATCAGGTAGGCATCACCCTGCACCACCAGCACCTGGCCCAGGTGCAAGTCACCGTGCACGCGCATCAGCAAGCCGCCCTCGGCCTGCCCGGCCAGCTGGCGAACGTGCTCGACCAGGCCGTCACGCTGTTGCTGCAGGTCGTCGACCAGCGCCTGGCTGTCGCGGTCCAGGTGGTCGCGGTGCTGCGCCAGCAGGTCGAGGGCATGGGTCAACTCGGCACTGATCTGGGTCACCCAGCGTTCGCGGTCCTGGGCATCGCTGGGCCGCGGCTGGAAGGCCGGGTCATCGGTGGGTGCTGCCAGCAACACGTGCATCTCGCCCAGGCGCTGGCCGAACAAGGCGGCAAAGGCTGTGAGTTCGGCGAGGGCGTCGGTATGTGCCTCGGTATCCGAATGGGTGGGCTCCATCTGGTCACGGATAGCGCGCTCAAGCGTGTTCTGGGTCCAGGCCCAGGCATCGCCCTGGTTGCTCAGGTAGCCTTGAGCGATCATCAGCAGGTGCGGGGCTGCCTGCGCATCCACGCGGCTGACCCAGGCCAGCAGTGGTGAAATATTGGCAAAGCCGGCAGCGGTCAGGTAGGCGCTCATTTCAAGCTCCGGGTGAATGCCCGGGTTGACCCGGCGGATCAACTTGAGCACCACGCGGTCGCCGATGACCACCGAGCTGTTGGACTGTTCGGCGCTGAGGTAGCGCACCTCGCTTTCTTCATTCAGCCCCAGGCCGGCCAGTTGCTCGGTGCTGTCGAAACGCAGCTCGCCGTCAGCGTCGCCGCACGCCAGCCGCGTGCTTTCCTGGCACGCACGCAATACGGCGCGGATGAACGGCTCAAGCACGAACGCATCGGTAATCAGACCCACCTGATGGGCCCGTCGCACCCGGGACAACGCCAGTTGCTGTGGCAGCGCACTGTTGATCTGCTCCTCGGGCAGCAGCCCGAACGGCAATTGATAACGGGTGGCCACGCCGTCACTGAGCACCTCGAGCTCGCTGAGTAATACCGGCGTAGTGACGATGCCGAAACGCACGCCATAACACAGCCGTACCTGGTCTATGGGCCCTTCCTTGCCCGCGAACCAGCGCCGTTTCGGCAGGTACTGGGGCAGGATGTTGGTTTGCAGGGTGTCGCTGGCAGGCGCCGCCAGCAGTTCTTCCATGCGTTTGCGCAATACCAGGGTAATCAATTCGGGTAACCCCTCGGTGGGCTGGGCGTGCCAGCTGGGCATACGATCGTGCGAAGCCAGCAGGAACCAGTAAAAGCCATAAGGTGGCAAAGTCAGCAGGAACGGCAGCTGACCGATCGGCGGGAACGCACTGCCGCCGAGCATCTCCACCGGTACTTTGTCGGCGTACTGTGACAATTCCAGTTCTGCCGCCTGGGCGGCGCGGGAAACGTTGGCTACGCACAGGATGACCTCGGTGTTGCCATCGGCATCGGTGTATTCGCGAATGTAGGCCAGGATGCGCCGGTTGCTGGGGCTCAGCGTGCGCAGCGTGCCACGGCCGAAAGCCTTCTGCTGCTTGCGCACCGCCAGCATGCGCCGGGTCCAGTTGAGCAGCGAGTGCGGGTCGTGGCTTTGTGCCTCGACGTTGACCGTCTGGTAGCCGTACAACGGGTCCATCACCGGGGGCAGCACCAGGCGCTGTGGGTCGGCGCGGGAAAAACCGCCATTGCGGTCCGGCGACCATTGCATGGGCGTGCGCACGCCATCGCGGTCGCCCAGGTAGATGTTGTCGCCCATGCCCAGCTCGTCACCGTAGTACAGCGTGGGCGTGCCGGGCATCGACAGCAGCAGGCTGGTGAGCAGTTCGATGCGCCGGCGGTCACGCTGCAGCAAGGGCGCCAGGCGCCGACGGATGCCCAGGTTGATGCGCGCGCGGCGGTCTTCTGCGTAGTAGTTCCACAGGTAGTCGCGCTCGCGGTCGGTGACCATTTCCAGGGTCAGCTCGTCGTGGTTGCGCAGAAAGATCGCCCATTGGCAGTTGGCCGGGATCTCCGGGGTCTGGCGCAGGATGTCGGTGATCGGGAAACGGTCCTCCATGGCCAGGGCCATGTACATGCGCGGCATCAGCGGGAAATGAAAGGCCATGTGGCATTCGTCGCCGTCGCCTTCGCCGAAGTACGGGCGGGTGTCCTCCGGCCACTGGTTGGCTTCGGCAAGCAGCATGCGGTCTGGGTAGTTGGCATCGATCTCGGCGCGAATGGCCCTGAGCACCCCGTGGGTTTCAGCGAGGTTTTCGTTGTTGGTGCCATCGCGTTCGATCAGGTAAGGGATGGCGTCCAGGCGCAGCCCGTCCACGCCCAGGTCGAGCCAGAAGCGCATCACCCCGATTACCGCCTTGAGCACCTGCGGGTTGTCGAAGTTGAGGTCTGGCTGGTGCGAGTAGAAGCGGTGCCAGAAATACTGGCCTGCCACCGGGTCCCAGGTCCAGTTGGACTTTTCGGTGTCGAGGAAAATGATGCGGGTGCCATCGTACTTCTGGTCGTCATCGGACCATACGTAAAAGTCGCGCGCCTTGCTGCCGCGTTTGGCGTGGCGGGCGCGCTGGAACCAAGGGTGCTGGTCGCTGGTGTGGTTGATGACCAGTTCGGTGATAACCCGCAGGCCACGCTTGTGCGCCTCGGCGATGAAGCGCCGGGCATCGGCCATGCTGCCGTAGTCGGGGTGCACGGCCTTGTACTCGGCGATGTCGTAGCCGTCGTCGCGCCGCGGCGAAGGATAGAACGGCAGCAACCACAGGGTGTTGACGCCCAGCTCGGCGATGTAGTCCAGCTTGCTGATCAGGCCGGCGAAATCACCGATGCCATCGTTGTTCGAGTCGAAGAACGACTTGATGTGCAACTGGTAGATGACAGCGTCCTTGTACCACAGCGGGTCGTCGATGAAGGCTGCCGGGCGGGAACGCTTGGCCATGGGTGACTCCTTGCATGTCTGTGGACCGTGTTGGCTGGCGTTGCGGCTGCCGTGCAGCCTATTTACCGGCGATGGGCCGCGAGGCGGCCCGGTACCTATGCCCTAACCGGCCTTTTCGATTCGCCAGATGCCGAATGGTTGGTGCCAAGGTTCGATGCGCATGAACTGGGTCTTGCCGTACCACGACCAGCGGTGGCCATTCATCAGGTCTTCACCCTGGGTTTGGGCGTTGTCATCGAGCCCCAGCTCCCACAGCGGCAGCTCGAAGTGCGCCTCCTGGGCGTTGTGCGGGTCTAGGCTGATTGCCACGAGGATGTAGTTGTCGCGCTCGGGCGTACGCTTGGCGAAGTACAGGATGTTGTCGTTCCAGCAGTTGAAGAACGCGACGCCGAGGTGGGTTTGCAAGGCCGGGTTCTGCCGGCGGATGCGATTGAGCTGGGCGATTTCGGCAATGATGTTGCCAGGCTGGCTGAAGTCGCGTGGGCGCAGCTGGTATTTCTCCGAGTCCAGGTATTCCTCCTTGCCTGGCAACGCGGCGCTTTCGCACAGTTCGAACCCGGAATACATGCCCCACAACCCTGAACCCATGGTCGCCAATGCTGCACGAATGAGGAAACCGGCACGGCCGGAGGTGTGCAGGAAGAACGGGTTGATGTCGGGGGTATTGACGAAGAAATTGGGGCGGTAGCACTGGCTCCATGGCGGCTGGTTGAGTTGCTCGAAAAATTCGCGCAGCTCTTGCTTGGTGTTGCGCCAGGTGAAGTAGGTGTAGCTTTGCGCATAGCCGACCTTGCCCAGGCGCGCCATCATGGCAGGCTTGGTGAACGCCTCTGCGAGGAAGATGACCTCCGGGTACTGGCTGCGCACATTGGCGATCAGCCATTGCCAGAACGGCAGCGGCTTGGTGTGCGGGTTATCGACGCGGAACGTCTTCACGCCTTCCTCGACCCAGCCCACCACCACATCGCGCAGCGCCAACCAAAGGCTGGGTACTGCGTCGGGGGCATAGAAGTCGACGTTGACGATGTCCTGGTATTTTTTTGGCGGGTTCTCGGCATAGCGGATGGTGCCGTCTGGGCGCCAGCTGAACCAGCCCGGGTGCTGCTTGAGCCAGGGGTGGTCCTGGGAGCACTGGATGGCCAAGTCGAGGGCAATTTCCAGGCCGTGCTCGGCAGCAGCAGCCACCAGGCGGCGGAAGTCTTCACGGCTGCCCAACTGCGGGTGAATGGCTTCGTGGCCACCCTCTGCACTGCCGATGGCATACGGGCTGCCCGGGTCACCCGGCTCGGCCGTGAGCGCATTGTTGCGCCCCTTGCGGTGCTGCAGGCCAATAGGGTGAATGGGCGGGAAGTACAGCACGTCGAAGCCCATGTCACGGATCATCGGCAGCCGCTGGTGCACATCGTTGAAGGTGCCATGGCGCTGCGGGTCATCGGTGATCGAGCGTGGGAACAGTTCGTACCAACTGGCGAACTGCGCAGCCGGCCGGTCCACATCGAGCGGGAAATCGCGGCTGCGGGCCAGGTAGCTGCGGTGCTCGGCCTCGGCCATCAGCCGGGCGGTGCGCGGGTCCAGCAGCAGCGCCACCTGGTCATCACTGCCCACCTCCGCCAGGCGCTGCAGCACGGCCTCAAGCTCGTTGCGCACGGCGCCATCGCACAGGGCAATGCCCTGGCCGAGCATCAGCCGCCCCTCTTCCAGCTCCAGCCTGACCTCGACGCCGGCGTGGTACTTTTTTTCCAGGTCGTGGCAGTACGTGGCGAACGGGTCGATCCAGGCCTGGATGCCGAACAGGTGCGGCCCCAGCTCGGTGGGGGTGAACTCGGCCAGCCACAGGTCGTTGCCCGCCGACTGCATCGGCACCGAGTGCCAGCGCTGGCTGTGCGCCGGGCGCCAGTTGAGCACCACGGCCAGGCGGTCATGTCCATCGCTGTAGACCTTGCTGCTGACGGCAACCGGTTGACCGCTGATGGCCTTGGCGGCGAAGGTGCCGGCGTCGAGCACCGGCTGGGTGTCCTCGATCACGATGCGTGGGGCCAGCAGCGCCTGGGCCAGGCTAATGGCCTGGTCAGGATGATCGTTGGCCATTGGCACGCTTTCAAAAAGCTCGTTTCGTGACATCGACCTTGCTCCCTCAGGCTGGTGGCGGTAAGGGTTCAGAGCCGGGCGCGGGCGTGAGGGTTCAAAAAAAACTGAGCGAATCGCAGCTGGCCGAAGTCCAAGCCTGCAGTACCTCTTCAAACCACCCACGCGAGGTCAGGCCATGAACATTCCAACACCACCGGAAACCCCCGATCCGAACATCGACGACCCGAGCTTGCCGCCGCCCGTGCCGGAGCAAGACCCGGACGAGCTGCCGGTCAAGCCAACCGAACCGCCGACGGTGGGCGACCCGCCGAACCAGGAACCACCGGTGAAAGCCTAAGGGTAGACCAGGTTACCGACCTTGCCGCCTGCAAGGTCGGTGCAGGCGGGCAACTGCCGGTGCGGGTAAACCGGGCAGCCTGGTCAGTCAACCCGCGCCATCGGCACCGAGTTCGGCGATGCTGATCTCGCGCATGCGAAACTTCTGCACCTTACCGGTTACCGTCATCGGGTATTCGTCTACGAAACGGATATGCCGCGGCACCTTGTAGTGGGCTATGCGTGCCTTGCACCAGCATTGCAGTTCTTCGGCGGTGGCCGTGTGGCCAGGGTGCAACTTGACCCATGCGACGATCTGCTCGCCATAACGGCTGCACGGAATACCGATCACCTGGGCGTCCGCCACTGCCGGGTGGGTATAGAAGAATTCTTCCAGCTCGCGCGGGTAGATGTTCTCGCCACCGCGAATGATCATGTCCTTGTTGCGCCCCACGATCCGCACGTAGCCGTGTTCGTCCATTACCGCCAGGTCACCCGAGTGCATCCAGCCGGCCGGGTCGATGGCTGCCGCGGTACCCTCTGGGTTGTCCCAATAGCCGAGCATCACGCTGTAGCCGCGGGTACATAGTTCGCCGATCTCGCCGCGCGGAACGATGCAGCCGTCAGCGTCCACCAGCTTGTTTTCCAGCTGTGGCTGCGTGCGGCCAACGGTGGCAACGCGTAGCTCCAGCTCATCCTCTGGCCCGGTTTGCAGCGAAACCGGGCTGGTTTCGGTCATGCCATAGGCGATTTGCACCTCGGCCATGTGCAACTGGTCGATCACCCGGCGCATCACCTCGATCGGACAAGTCGCCCCTGCCATGATGCCGCTGCGCAGGCTGGAAAGGTCCACCTGGGCGCGTAGCGGGTGGTCGAGCATGGCGATGAACATGGTAGGCACGCCATAGAGAATGCTGGCACGCTCCTCGGCCACGGCACGCAGGGTGAGTTCGGCATCGAAGGCATCGTTGGGGTAGATCATGGTGCTGCCGTGGGTGATGCAACCCAGGTTGGCCATGACCATGCCAAAGCAGTGGTACAGGGGCACCGGGATCACCATGCGGTCGCGCTCGCCCAGGCCCAGGCTTTCGCCGACCATGAAGCCGTTGTTGAGGATGTTGTAGTGGCTCAGCGTGGCGCCCTTGGGTGCACCGGTAGTGCCGGAGGTGTACTGGATATTCACCGGTTGGTCGAACTGCAGCCCGCTTTGGCGGGCCAGGTAGGCTTCGCTCGAGGTTTGCCCGGCCAGCCCGGCCAGGGCTTGCCATGCCAGGAAACCAGCCGGCGGGTTGGCTGCCAGGCTGATGACCCCGCGCAGCTCGGGTAGGCGCTGGCTGGCCAGTGCGCCCGCGGGGGCGCTCGCCAGCTCTGGCACCAGCGCCTGAACCATGGCGTGATAATCGGAGCTTTTGAAAGCATCGGCGCAGACCAGCCAACGGCACCCGGCCTGGCGCAGCACGTATTCCAGCTCACCCACCCGGTAGGCCGGGTTGATGTTGACCAGGATCGCACCGACCTTGGCACTGGCCAGTTGCAACACGCACCATTCGGCGCAGTTGGGTGACCAAAGGCCCAGCCGGTCGCCGCGGTTCAGGCCCAGCGCCATCAAGGCGCGGGCACACCCGTCGACCTGTTCGGCCAGTTGCCGCCAGCTGTAGCGCAGGCCCTGGTGGCGCGAAACCAGGGCTTCGCCATCGGCGCAACGCGCCACGGTGGCGTCAAAGGCCTGGCCGATGGTCTGGGTCAGCAACGGTTGGTCCTGGCGGCCGCGGGTATAGCTTGGTTGACTCATGGGTGTCCCTTCTTGTGGTTGTTCTGGGCACGGCTGAAGCAAGCGGAGATACTCTGGCGCAGATTTACGTTTACGTAAAGGTGACGATCAGATTGACACCCGGCCCAAGCCAGGTTTACGTTAACGTAAAGGTGAAGAACAACACCGATCCTCAGGCGTGAAGCCGAACCCTGTGGGAGCGGGCGGGCCAGCGAATGCGATCATTCAGGAAATGACGGCGGCCCTGCTGATGCGTTCGCGGGCACGCCCGCTCCCACAGGGTCCGGCGACAGCTCCATGAGCTACGGTGTAACCCATTTCAAGAACAACAAGGTGCCCCTGCATGCATTACCCCACCCTGAACTTCGCCCTGGGCGAAACCATCGACATGCTCCGTGACCAGGTGCGCACCTTCGTCGCCGCCGAGCTGGCCCCGCGTGCCGCGCAAATCGACCATGACAACCTGTTCCCTGCCGATATGTGGCGCAAGTTCGGCGACATGGGCCTGTTGGGCATCACCGTGTCGGAAGAATATGGCGGCGCCGGCCTCGGCTACCTGGCCCACGTAGTGTCCATGGAGGAAATCAGCCGGGCCTCGGCGTCGGTGGCACTGTCGTACGGTGCCCACTCCAACCTGTGCGTCAACCAGATCAACCGCAACGGCAGCCACGCACAGAAACTCAAGTACCTGCCCAAGCTGATCAGCGGCGAGCACATCGGCGCGCTGGCCATGAGCGAGCCCAATGCCGGCTCCGACGTGGTGTCGATGAAGCTGCGCGCAGAAAAGCGCGGCGACCGCTACGTACTCAATGGCAGCAAGACCTGGATCACCAACGGCCCCGACGCCAATACCTACGTGATCTATGCCAAGACCGACCTGGACAAGGGTGCCCACGGCATTACCGCGTTCATCGTCGAGCGCGACTGGCCAGGCTTCAGCCGCAGCAACAAGTTCGACAAGCTGGGCATGCGCGGCTCCAACACCTGCGAGCTGTTCTTCGACAACGTCGAAGTACCGGAAGACAATATTCTCGGCCAGCTGAACGGCGGCGTACGCGTGTTGATGAGCGGCCTGGACTACGAGCGCGTGGTGTTGTCGGGCGGGCCGACCGGCATCATGCAAAGCTGCATGGACCTGGTGGTGCCGTACATTCACGACCGCAAGCAGTTCGGCCAGAGCATCGGCGAGTTCCAGCTGATCCAGGGCAAGATCGCCGACATGTACACCCAGCTCAATGCCAGCCGCGCCTACCTGTATGCCGTGGCCCAGGCCTGTGACCGTGGCGAGACCACCCGCAAGGACGCTGCCGGGGTCATCCTGTACACCGCCGAGCGGGCAACGCAAATGGCCCTGGAAGCCATCCAGATCCTTGGCGGCAACGGCTATATCAATGAATTCCCGGCTGGCCGCCTGCTGCGCGATGCCAAGCTCTACGAGATCGGTGCCGGCACCAGCGAAATCCGTCGGATGCTGATCGGCCGCGAACTGTTCAACGAGACGCGCTGATCTGCGCCAGGGGTCATGATGATTCTCAAGTCACAGCTCAACACCAAGGCGGCGGATTATGCCCACAGCCATGCCGCCATGGCCGCCCAGGTCCAGGCCCTGCGCGGCCTGCTGGCCCAGGTCGCCCAGGGCGGCGGGCCCAAGGCTCAGGAACGGCACACCTCCCGCGGCAAACTGCTGCCACGCGAGCGCATCGACCGCCTGCTGGACCCGGGCTCGCCGTTCCTCGAGATCGGCCAGTTGGCGGCCCACGAAGTTTACGGCGAGGACGTGCCGGCTGCCGGGGTGATCGCCGGCATCGGCCGCGTAGAAGGCGTGGAATGCATGGTCGTGGCCAACGACGCTACGGTCAAAGGTGGCTCGTACTACCCGCTGACGGTGAAAAAGCACCTGCGTGCGCAGACCATCGCCCAGCAAAACCGCTTGCCGTGCATCTACCTGGTGGACTCGGGCGGTGCCAACCTGCCCCGCCAGGACGAGGTGTTCCCTGACCGCGAGCACTTCGGTCGGATCTTCTTCAACCAGGCCAACATGAGCGCCCAGGGCATCCCGCAGATCGCCGTGGTGATGGGCTCGTGCACTGCCGGTGGTGCCTACGTGCCGGCGATGGCCGACGAAGCGATCATGGTGCGCCAGCAGGCAACCATTTTCCTCGCCGGCCCGCCGCTGGTAAAAGCCGCCACGGGCGAAGTGGTCAGTGCCGAGGACCTGGGCGGGGCCGATGTGCACTGCCGTACCAGTGGCGTGGCCGACCATTACGCCGACAACGACGAACACGCCCTGGCCATTGCCCGGCGCTGCGTGGCCAACCTCAACTGGCACAAGCTGGGCAAGCTGCAACGCCTGGCCCCGGTGGCACCGCTGTACGCCGCCGACGAGCTGTATGGCGTGGTGCCCGCCGATGCCAAGCAGCCGTTCGATGTGCGCGAAGTGATCGCCCGGTTGGTCGACGGCTCGCTGTTCGACGAATTCAAGGCGTTGTTCGGTACCACCCTGGTCTGCGGCTTTGCCCACCTGCATGGCTACCCGGTGGCGATCCTGGCCAACAACGGCATCCTGTTCGCCGAAGCGGCGCAAAAAGGCGCGCACTTCATCGAGCTGGCCTGCCAGCGCGGTATCCCGCTGCTGTTCCTGCAGAACATCACCGGGTTCATGGTGGGCAAGAAGTACGAGGAAGGCGGTATCGCCAAGCATGGCGCCAAGCTGGTGACTGCCGTGGCCTGCGCCCAGGTGCCGAAATTCACGGTGATCATCGGCGGCAGCTTCGGTGCCGGCAACTATGGCATGTGCGGCCGTGCCTACGACCCACGCTTTTTGTGGATGTGGCCGAACGCGCGGATCGGTGTGATGGGCGCCGAGCAGGCCGCCGGTGTGCTGGCCCAGGTCAAGCGCGAGCAAAGCGAGCGCAGTGGCCAGCCGTTCAGTGCCGATGACGAAGCCAGGCTCAAGCAGCCGATTCTCGACCAGTACGAACAGCAGGGCCACCCCTACTACTCCAGTGCCCGGCTATGGGACGACGGCGTCATCGACCCGGCGCAAACCCGCGACATCCTGGGCCTGGCACTGTCCGCTGCGCTGAACGCGCCGATCGAAGCGAGCCGCTTCGGCATTTTCCGGATGTGACCCCATGAGCGATTTCAGCACCCTCGAAGTGATTCGCGACCCCCGCGGCTTCGCCACCCTGTGGCTTAGCCGCGAGGACAAGAACAACGCGTTCAACGCGCAGATGATCCGCGAGCTGATCGTCGCCATCGATCGCCTGGCCGACGATACCGGCTTGCGCTTCGTACTGTTGCGCGGGCGTGGCCGGCACTTCAGCGCCGGTGCCGACCTGGCCTGGATGCAGCAGTCGGCGCAGCTGGATTTCAACACCAACCTGGATGACGCCCATGAACTGGGCGAACTGATGTACGCCCTGCACCGGCTCAAGGTACCGACCCTGGCCGTGGTCCAAGGTGCGGCGTTTGGCGGGGCACTGGGCCTGATCAGTTGCTGTGACATGGCCATTGGCGCCGAAGACGCCCAGTTGTGCCTGTCGGAAGTGCGCATCGGCCTGGCCCCGGCGGTGATCAGCCCGTTCGTGGTCAAGGCCATCGGCGAGCGTGCCGCGCGCCGCTATGCCCTGACTGCCGAGCGCTTCAGCGGTATACGGGCCCGCGAACTGGGCCTGCTGGCCGAGGTGTACCCCGCCACTGAGCTGGACGCACAGGTGGCGCTATGGGTGAACAACTTGCTGGAGAACGCTCCGCTGGCCCTGCGTGCCACGAAAGAGCTGCTGCGTGAAGTGGACGACGGCGAACTCAGCCCGGCGCTGCGCCGCTACTGCGAGAACACCATCGCCCGTATCCGCGTCAGCGCCGAAGGCCAGGAGGGCCTGCGCGCCTTCCTGGAGAAACGCCCACCCGCCTGGCAAACCGCTGAGACCAAGGAGCCGCGCCCATGAGCCGCCCCGCTTTGACCACCCTGCTGGTCGCCAACCGCGGCGAAATCGCCTGCCGGGTGATGCGCACCGCCAAGGCCATGGGCCTGACCACCGTCGCCGTGCATAGCGCCATCGACCGTGACGCGCGGCATAGCCGCGAGGCAGATATCCGCGTGAACCTGGGCGGCACCAAGGCCGCCGACAGCTACCTGCTGGTCGACAAGCTGCTGGCTGCTGCCAAGGCCAGCGGTGCCCAGGCCATTCACCCAGGCTACGGTTTCCTGTCCGAGAACGCAGGCTTCGCCCGCGCCATCGAGCAGGCGGGGCTGATTTTCCTCGGCCCACCGGCCAGCGCCATCGACGCCATGGGCAGCAAGTCGGCGGCCAAGGCGTTGATGGAGGCCGCCGGGGTGCCCCTGGTGCCCGGTTACCACGGCGAAGCCCAGGACCTCGACACCTTCCGCGACGCGGCCAGGCGCATCGGCTACCCGGTGCTGCTCAAAGCCAGCGCTGGCGGTGGGGGCAAGGGCATGAAGGTGGTCGAGGAGGAAAGCCAGCTGGCCGATGCCCTGGCGTCGGCCCAGCGTGAGGCGCAGGCGTCGTTCGGCGATGCGCGCATGCTGGTGGAGAAGTACGTGCTCAAGCCGCGCCATGTGGAAATCCAGGTGTTCGCCGACCAGCACGGCCATTGCCTGTACCTCAACGAGCGCGATTGCTCGATCCAGCGCCGCCACCAGAAGGTGGTCGAAGAAGCTCCCGCCCCCGGCCTGTCGGCCGAACTGCGCCGGGCCATGGGCGAGGCAGCGGTACGGGCGGCGCAAGCGATTGGCTATGTCGGTGCCGGTACGGTGGAATTCCTGCTCGACGCCCGTGGCGCGTTCTTCTTCATGGAAATGAATACCCGCCTACAGGTGGAGCACCCGGTCACCGAGGCCATTACCGGCCTGGATCTCGTGGCCTGGCAAATTCGTGTGGCGTGCGGTGAGGCCCTGCCGATCACCCAGGAGCAGGTGCCGCTGATCGGCCATGCCATTGAAGTTCGCCTGTACGCCGAGGACCCGGCCAACGAGTTTCTGCCGGCGACCGGCACGCTGGCGCTGTACCGTGAATCGGCATCTGGCGAAGGCCGGCGGGTGGACAGTGGCGTGAGCGAAGGCGATGCGGTGTCGCCGTTCTACGACCCGATGCTGGGCAAGCTGATTGCCTGGGGCGACAACCGCGAACAGGCACGCCTGCGCTTGCTGGCGATGCTCGACGAATTCGCCATTGGTGGGGTGAAGACCAACCTCGCGTTTCTGCGGCGCATTCTGGCGCACCCGGCGTTCGCCGCGGCGCAACTGGATACCGGCTTCATTGCGCGGCACCAGGCCGCTTTGCTGCCGGCACCACAGCCGCTGCCGGTCAGTTTCTGGGAGGCCGCAGCCGAAGCCTGGCGGCAGGGCCTGGCCGGGCAGCAGCGCGAAGATGACCCCGGTTCGCCATGGGCCGAGCGCAGCGGCCTGCGCCTGGGCCTGCCCGCGCGCAGTAGCCTGCACTTGGTCAGTGCTGGCCAGGACCACGCTGTGGGCCTGGAGCACAGTGCGGCGCCCACCTGGCAGTTACTGGGCGAGCAGTTGGTGCATGACCACGACGGCGTGCGTCGCCAGCACCTGGCGATGCGCCGCGGGGCCACGTTGTACTTGCAGTGGGGCGGCGAGATGCATGCCATCGAAGCCTTCGACCCGATCGCCGAGGCCGAGGCCAGCCACGGTCACCAGGGCGGCTTGGGCGCCCCCATGAACGGCAGTATCGTGCGGGTGCTGGTGGCGCCGGGGCAGCGGGTGGAAGCCGGTACCGCGCTGGTGGTGTTGGAGGCCATGAAAATGGAGCACAGCATTCGCGCGCCTCATGATGGCACGGTGAACGCGTTGTTCTGCCAGGAAGGGGATATGGTCAGCGAAGGGACGGTGCTGGTCGAATTGGCGGAGTGAGTTGGCTGGGGGTTGAGTGTTCGCCATACCCTTTGCAGCGCCTGTGAGACCGAGCGCCGCCCGCGCGGCGCATCGCGAGCTGCGCTCGCTCCTACGTTTGTTTCGGGCCAGTTATGCCTGGGGGATTTGCGCGCGCCCCCTTGGGGCATGGCACGATACCGCGCCGTA